>CALROE020000321.1:0-5060 GCA_943369715.1 Bradyrhizobium ivorense | reverse complement strand
CGAAGTGATGAAGCGGGTTTCGGTCTGGCGGTCGAAATTGTTGAAGATCTCGGCCATCACCTCGTGGGCGTCGCGGCGGCGGGTCTGCGACAGGTTCGACATGAATTCGGTTCGCAGCGTCTGTTCGACGCGCTCGATCACTTCCTTCTGCACCGCTTCCATCTTCAGCATCCGGCCGATCACGTCCAGCGCCATGTCCTCGGGCAGGATCGCCAGCACGCGCGCGGCGTGTTCCGGCTTCAGCTTCGACAGCACCACGGCGATGGTCTGCGGATATTCGTTCTTCAGGTAGTTGGCGAGCACCTCTTCCTGAACGTTGGAGAGCTTCTCCCACATGTTGCGGCCGGCGGGGCCGCGAATTTCGTCCATGATGCCGGTGACCCGCTCGGACGGCAGGTATTGCGTCAGCAGCCGCTCGGTGGCGTCGAAGGTTCCCATCAGCGCCCCGGACGCCGACATCCGCGAGACGAATTCGAGCAGCAGGTCTTCCACCACGTCGGCCTCGACGGTGCCGAGCGACGACATATGCATCGAGAGTTCGCGCACCTCGTCGTCGTCGAGCAGCGACCAGACCTTGCCGCCATACTGCTCGCCGAGCGCCAGCATCAGGATCGCGGCCCGCTTCGGGCCGCTCAGCTTCGGTCCCTGCGGACGATTGGCCTGACGACTCGCCAGGTTGGCGATGACGGTGGAGATGTCGCTGGCGTTGGTGGTTTGCGGTACGGCCATGTTAATCCGCGGGCTCCGATAGCCACTGGCGAACGATGGTGGCGGTTTCATTGGGGTTTCGTTCGGCCAGCTCGCCGACGCGATGCACCGACTGGGCGTGCACCTGGCCCTGCACCTGGGCGACGTCGATCAGCTGTGCGGTCGTGTTGATAACCAGCGCCTGGCCGTTGGCGTCGACCGCGTCGCTGCCGTCGGTCAGCGCCGGGAGCGCGCCGTTCTTCGCCGAGGCGACCTCTTCGGAAGCCAGGATGCGCTTGACCAGCGGGCGGATCACCATGAACAGCACCACGAGGCCGAGCAGCATCATGACGCCGAGCTCGATGACGTACATCACGTCGTCCTTGGTGAATTGCAGCATGCCGAGCAGGCCGGCCGGCTCCGCCACCGGCGGCACCACCGGCGCTTCGGCGAATTTCAGGTTCACGACCTCGACCTGGTCGCCACGCTTCTGGTCGAAGCCGATCGCCGAGCGCACCAGCGTCGCGATGCGGTCGAGCTGTTCCTTGCTGCGCTCCTGATAGATCTGCTCGCCTTTTTCGTTCTTGGCGTAGCTGCCGTCGACCAGCACGGCGACGGAGATGCGGTTGACCCGGCCGACCTCGGTCACTTCGGTCTTGGTGGTGCGGGAAATCTCGTAATTGTTGGTTTCTTCGCTCTTCTTGCTCTGGTCGCGCGCGACCGCCGCGCCGTCCCTGTTCGCGTTGCCCGGCAGCTCGTTGTTGACGGTGACCTGGCCGCCGTTTTCGGCGGTAGCGGAGGATTCCTCCCGGGTCTGGCTCGAGCGCAGCACCCGGCCCTCGGGATCGTACTTGTCCGAGGTCTGGGTGATCTTGTTGTAGTCGAAGTCGGCCGAGAGCTGGACCCGGGCGCGGCCGGCGCCGACCACCGAGGAAATGATCGCCTCGACCTGGTTGCGCATCCGCTTCTCGAAGGCGGCGCGGCGCTCGTCGCCGATGGCGTTGTCGGCGTCGCCCTTGGCGCCGTCGGCGAGCAATTGCCCGGCTTCATCGACGATCGAGACCCGTTGCGGCTTCAGTCCGTTGACGGCGGAGGCGACGACGTGACGGATGGCTCTGATCTGCTGCGGTTCGAGCGCCCCGCGCACCCGCACCACGATCGAGGCCGACGGTTCGGGCGTTTCGCGCGAAAACAACGGACGCTCGGGCAGCACCAGATGGACGCGCGCGGCCTGAATGCGGTCGATGGCGCGGATGGTGCGGGCCAGTTCGCCCTCGAGCGCGCGCAGGTGATTGATGTTCTGGACGAAACTGGTGGTGCCGAGCGCGTCGGATTTGTCGAAAATCTCGTAGCCGACCCCGCCGCCCTTGGGCAGGCCGCCCTCGGCGAGCTTCATGCGCAGCCGGGTGACCTTGTCCTTCGGCACCATGATGAGAGCGCCTTCGTTGCGCAGCTCGAAGGGTATAGCCTGGCGTTCCAGATCCTTGATGATCCCCGAGGAGTCCTCGGTCGAGAGGTCGGTAAACAGGGTGGTCATCTGCGGCGTGGTGACGCGCATGATGACAAAGGCGAAGAAGCCGATCAGCGCGGTTGTCACCGCGACCATCGCCAGCAGGCGCGAAGCGCCCAGACCCTTCAGGAAAGCTACCAGACCCTGCAAAACCAATCCGCCCCTAGATTCGGCCCCCGGGAGCCGACTGGGCAATTATTGCCTATGGGATGGTTTCGATATGGTTAACGAAGGTTAAGAGCCATGGCAAAAGTTCAACATGAAAAAAATCGGCTTCGCCAAACGAAGCCGATTTTCGTCAAATGCCAGATTTTAGCCGGATCTTGCCCGGATCCCGGGCGATTACTGCCGGTATTGCTGGATACGCGTGGTGCGCAGCCCGGCAAGGCCATGTTGATCGATGGAAAATTGCCAGGAAAGGAATTCGTCGACCGTCAGCGTGTAGCGGCTGCAAGCCTCCTCGAGGGAGAGCAGGCCGCCGCGAACCGCGGCAACGACTTCGGCCTTACGGCGTATAACCCACCGTTTGGTCCCGGGCGCGGGCAGATCCGCAATTGTTAACGGACTGCCGTCAGGCCCGATGACGTATTTTACCCTCGGGCGATGGGGTTCTGTCATGGCGTACTCACAAACTCTCAACCACTGAACTCACAATAGAAACCTACGCCTCGCGGCTTAAAATTTGCCTAAGCCCAAGGCTTCAATACGAATCTCCTTGAAAAGGACCGCCAAAGGCCGTTCGGCCCGGCGTCTGGGAGACGCCGGGCCGGGCAGGGATCGCGAGTGGGGAATGGAGGGTGGGGGCGCTTACGCAGCGGCGGCGCTCGGACGGACCACGCGTCTGATCTGATCGGTGGTGTAGTTCGCCCCGCCGATCGAGAGCAAAGGCGGGGTGGCGGTGAGATCGACGGAATCGACGATGCCCTGGATTTCGGTCGCGATGCCGACGTCCTTGCCGTTGGAATCCTTGGCCGTCGCGGTCAGCTTGTAGGTGCCGGCGGGGTGCTGGGTGCCGTCATTGCCCTTGCCGTCCCACACGAAGCTGGCATTGCCCTGGCTCAGCGTAAAGTTGCCGGAATAGACCGTCTGTCCGGTCGAATTCGTGATGGTGATCGCTGCGGTCGCGCTCTTCTCGGCCTTCAGATTCCAGGTTGCGGAGCCGTCGAACTTCTGGGTGCTGCCATCGACGGCGACGGTGTTGCCGACATAGATCAGGGCCTGGGTCGATTGCGCGCTCTTTTCGATCGCGATCAGCGCCTTGAGCTGTTCGTTCGACTTGAGCTGCTGCTCGACGCCGGCGAACTGCACCAGTTGCTGGGTGAACTGGTTGGTATCGAGCGGGTCGAGCGGATTCTGGTTCTGCAGCTGCGTCGTCAGCAGCGTCAGAAAGGTCTGGAAATTGTCCGCGAGCCCCGTCGACGTCGTCGAGCCGGTGGTAGTGGTGGTCTTGTCGGTGCTCGACGCCGCTGCCGATACGACCGTCGTCGGCATGGTTGCTTCGACTGCCATGGTGTCCTCCTCAGACCCTGATATCAACGCCGCTGCTCGAACCGAGCATGCGGCCGTAGGTGCGTCCCGCGACGTCAGGCGGAGTGCCGTCTTCCTCGCTCAGGTTCAGGCGATGTGCGTTGCGTCCGGATTCGTTGCCGCCGTCCTGGCCGGATGAAGACTGGTCCCGCAGGCTGAACTGCAGACCGCCATTGCCGGTCGACAGCCCGGCGTCATCGAGCGCGCGCTGCAGCTGGGCGGCATCCTGGCGCAACAGCGACAGCGTTTCCGGCTTTTCGACCATCAGATGCGAAGTCACCACGCCGTTGCGGTCGACGTCGATGCGAACATCGATGCGGCCAAGCTCGGCCGGATCGAGCCGGATATCGAACCGGCTCTTGCCGCTTTGTGCCGACGCGGCGATCTCAACCGCGAGTCCGCTCAGGGGCACCGCCGCATCGGTTGCCGCCGTGACGTTGATGGGTCCGGCGGCGGTCGCTGCGGCCGAGCCGGAGTGAAGCTGTGGCTGGATCGTGCCCGCGACCTGCACGCCAGGATCGATCGAAGCTTGTCCCACCGGGACGAATTCCTGGGCGCGGCCTGCCGCGTGGGCGCCCGATGCCGAGGGGGCGGCGGCGCCATCCCCCTTCGCGGCGTCGATCAAGCCGGCCCCGGCCCTGGCCTTGCCGGCCCCGGCCTGCGGCTGCGCGACATTGCCGGCGGGGGTCGCGGTCGATATCGCCGTTGCCGAGGGATCGGCGCTGACAGGCGCGGCGTCTGCGGAATCGTCGGATGCCGCGGTGCCGGCCTGGGTCACCGGCGTCTTGGCGGACGTGGCGGCCTTCGGCGTGACCACGGCAGCGGCCACTGCCACGCCGGGCGTCGAGCTGGCGTCGGTTGCCGTGGCCAGCTGATCCGCGGATGCGGCTCTAACCGCAATTGACGCGGCTTTGGCATCGGTCTCGGCGGCGGGATCGGCATCCGAGGCGGCCGGCGTGGCTGCGTCGGGATCGATTTTGGTCTGGCCTGATGCCGCGACCGCGGAGGCGGCAGCGGCGATGGCGGCGGCCGCGATCGCAAGCGGCGCCGTGGCGTTGCCGGTTGCCGGCGTAACAGCGGGAGCAGCCGTCGGCGCGGCCGTAGCAATCGGTACCGCGACCGGGTCCGGCGTCGTCGCGGCCGCTGTATCCTGCGCTGGCGGAACAGCCTGATCGGCTGCGGAATCGGTGGCTGAAGCCTGGTCGGAAGCCTGATCCTCGGTCGATTTCGCGGGCCCGGCCTTTGACTCAGCGGACTTCGCGCCGGCGCGCGGGGACGCATCGGCATTCGCCTCGGCATCGGCCGTGGTGTCGGCGCGCTTTCTGGCACTGGCGTC
>CALROE020000320.1:0-5092 GCA_943369715.1 Bradyrhizobium ivorense | reverse complement strand
GGCTGGTCGAGCCCCATGTCATGGCGCAGCGCCGCTACCTTCTCCGGCGTCGCCTGATCGCCGAGGATGGTGTAGGCGAGATCGCCCGGCAGCAGCGACGCAATAAGGAACGTCAGCAGCGATACCGCAAGCAGAACCGGCACCAGATAGAGGAGCCTTCGCGCAACAAAGCCCAGCATGGACGGTTATTCCATCCAGACCCCGGAGACGTCGATCACCCCGCTATACATCTTCGGCAGGCCTTTGAGCTTGGCGCTCGACAGCGCATAATAGGTGTTCTGGAAGGTCCAGAACCAGATCGCCTGCTGGTTGATGTGCCGGCTGGCGGCGCAGTAATCCTCGGTCCGCTTGGCCTGGTCCGGCGTGACCCGCGCGCGATCCAGCAGCGCGTCGAGTTCCGGATTCGAATAATTCGCCAGCGCGACCGGGCTGCCGGTGCGGAAATTGGCGTACATCTGCGCATCGGGATCGGCGAGATCGACGATCCGCCACGGCGTCAGCTGGAACTGGCGCATGAAGGCGCGCGGAACGACGGTGGCCTGATCGACCTGCTCGATTTCCATGTTGGCGCCGACCTGCTTCCAGAATTGCTGCAGCACCTGGCCGACCGTGCGCCCGCGCGGCGTCGCGGTGACGATCATCTTGAACTCGACCGGCTTGCCGTAGTCCTTGATCAGCGCCTTGGCCTTTTCGATATCGAAAGGCAGCGCGCCGTCGTCCTTGCACTGGACCCACGAGCCGTCGCCGAAGGGATTGCTGGCCGGTCGGGAAAGGCCATTGGTAATCGCCTGCGACATCTTCTTGCGGTCGAGCGCCATCACCAGGGCCTGACGCACCCGTACGTCGTCGAATGGCGGGGTCTTGGTATTGAAGGCGTATACCGCGGCGCCGGACCCGGCGTAGGTGTGCACTTTGAGCTTGGGGTCTTTCTGGGCCTTCTGAATGTTGTCTGCGACGAATTCATCGTCCCAGATAATATCCGCCTCGCCGGACTGCAGGCTGGCGAAGCGCGACTGCGCATCCGGCAACGGCTTCAGCACCAGACGATCCAGATAGGGACGCCCCTTGTTCCAGTAGTCCGGATTGCGCTCGAGAACCATGCGATCGCCCGCGGCCCAGGACTTCAGAATATACGGTCCGGTGCCGACGGGATTGCGGTTATATTCATCGCCCTTGGTCTTCCACGCCGTCGGCGACTGCATGACCCAGTTCGCGCTTGGAATGGTGATGATCGCCGGGAAGTTTACCGACGGATCTTTCAGATTGTAGACCAATGTCAGTTCGTCCGGCGCCTGCGCGTCGTTGATACTGGAGATGTAGAAGGCGCAGCGGCATTTGTTGGCCGGATCCTTCTGCCGGTCGAAATTCGCCTTGGCCGCCTCGGCGTTGAAAGGCGTCCCGTCGTGGAATTTGACGCCGGGCCGCAGCTTGAAGGTCCAGGTCTTGAAATCCTCGGAGGAACTCCAGGACAATGCGAGTTTCGGCTGCGCCACGCCCTTGTCGTCGAGAGTGGTGAGCGTGTCGAAAATCGATGAAGCGGCCGTCAGTGCCGCCGTATCGAATACGCCGACCTTCAGCGGGTCGAAACCGGGAATATCAGCCTCAAGGCCGACGGTGATGCTGCCGCCCTGCTTTTGGGCGACGGCGGGACCTGCCACCCACGGGCTTGCAAGCAAAGCCAGGCCAAATACCGCAACATGAAATATTGGCGCAAACGCGCGCGAGCGGATTGCCGCTTTCATTTGGTGCTCCCTCCGATAGACCCTGCGTCCGGTATTCCGGATCGTCGACGACTGCGCGGCAGATTGGCCGGAATTGCAGGCGACGGCAAGGCCGCAGGATGGCGCCAGATGAAAAGCCGCAGGCCTTCTCGCCGGCGCGCTTCGTCAGCCCGGCACCTTCGCCAGCCGCTTGCCCGTGAATTCAGCTATTTCGTCTTCCGAAAGCCCGGTCTCCCTGAGGTACGCGACCGTGTGCTCACCCAGGGTCGCCATCCGCTTGCCCGCCGAGACGCTGGCCCCGGACATGCGGAACGGCAGGTTGAGAACCTTGAAGGTGCCGCCATCATCCTGCACTTCGGCCAGCGCGCCGCGATGTGCGATTTGCGGATCGCCCAGCGCCTGCGCCACCGTGCGATAGGCCGAACTTGGAACACCCTCGGCATTCAGCGCGACGAGGCATTGTTCGGTCGTCACGCCGCCCGACCAGGCTTCGACACCCTCCATCAGGCTCGCCCAGTTGTCGCGGCGATCGGCATAAGCAGCAAAACGCGGATCGCTCACCCACTCCGGATGCCCGATCACCTTCATCAGGCTCTGGAAGGTTTTCTCGCTGGCGATCGCGACCATCACATATCCATCCGCGGTCGCGATCGGCCCGAACATCGGACGCTGGGTCGGCTTCACCTCGAATTGCGACCACTGCAATTCGTTGAGCGTCAGGCTGAGCATCGATTCCAGCATCGAGACGTCGATGTGCTGGCCTTGTTGCGTGCCGTGGCGCTGATATAGCGCCGCCGAAACGGCGCCGAAGGCATAGACGCCGGTCAGCACGTCGGCGTGATAGATGCCGCAATAGTCCGGCCGGGTTCGCCCGGGCTGGTAGGCCAGATGGGCCATCTCGTAACCGGAGGCGGCATGGATGACCGGCGCATAGGCCGGCAGTTCCGCCGATGGCCCGGTCTGGCCGTATCCGGAGATCGAACAATAGACCAGTTTCGGATTGATCCCTTTCAGCGAGTTGTAGTCCAGCTTCAGCCTGCGCATCACGCCGGGGCGAAAATTCTCCACCAGCACATCGGTGCTGGCGATCAGCCGGCGAATGACCTCGATCCCCTCCGCCGATTTCAGATCGAGCACCAGACTGTTCTTGCCGATATTGAGCTGGCCGAAAGCGGTCGAGCAATTGTTGCGCACAGGCGGACGGGTCCGCATCGTCTCGCCTTCGGTGGTCTCGATCTTGATGACCTCCGCCCCCATGTCGGCCAGCATCCGCGTGCAATGCGGACCGGCAATGGTGGTCGAGAAATCGAGCACGCGCAGGCCTTCGAAGCTCTTTGTCAAATTACCCTCATCGTTGTCAGCTAGCGTCGTTGCAAACTCCCGGACGCCGGGTCCGGCGCGGCGGACCCTAAATTGCGCCGCTCAGCCTGGGAAGCGTTTCTCCCGGCACCCGCCCCTCGGGCCGTCGCCTATGCCCCCGCAAAATCGGCAGCCAAAACTGGAACCTTTCTTGCATAGTTGCGATTAGCGCTGGTATGGGGGCGTTTCTTGAAAGTCCTGTTCGTTACCACGGAAATGGATGATTTCGTCCGGGTGGGCGGGCTCGCGGCCGTATCCGCCGCCCTGCCGCGGGCGCTGCGCGCACTCAGCGACGTCAGGATCATCCTCCCCGGATACCGCGACGTAGTCGAACAATTCCTGCATATCCAGGTCGTCGGTCAATGCCCTGCGTTGGCGGAGATGCCGGCCTGCTCGCTCGGGCTGACGGCGACCAAGGACGGGCTGCCGGTTTACGTCCTGCTCTGCCCGGAACTTTACGACCGCCCCGGCAATCCCTATGGCGATGTTTCGGGCCGGGACTGGCCCGACAACGATGTGCGCTTCGGACGATTTGCCTCGGCCGCCGCCCAGCTGGCGGCAGGCACTCTGGACAAAAATTGGGCAGCGGACCTGGTTCACGCCAATGACTGGCAGGCAGCGCTGGTGCCGGCCTATCTTGCATGGAACGCCGTCAAGATCCCCAGCATCCTGACCATCCATAACCTCGCCTATCAGGGCCTGTTCCCGAAGGAGTCGCTGCGCCGGATCGGCGCGCCCGAAGCCTCCTTCCACATCGACGGCCTCGAATTCTACGACAAGCTGTCCTTCCTCAAGGGCGGCATCGTCTATGCGTCACATCTGACCACCGTCAGCGAAAATTATGCCCGGGAGATCACCACGCCCGAACTCGGCTGCGGGCTCGAGGGCCTGCTGCGCCTGCGCTCCGATGCCGGCGGACTCACGGGTATCCTGAACGGCATCGACGAGAGCTGGGATCCCCGCGTCTGCGCTCAGCTGGCGCAGCCGTTTGGCGCCGGAGACTGGGAAGGCAAGCAGGCCAACTCGGATTACGTCCGCCAGCAGTTCGGCCTGGCGCTGTCGCGCGGCCCGATTTTCGGGCTGGTCGCGCGTCTGGTGCACCAGAAGGGCGTCGATCTGGTATTGGCGGCTGCCGATGAGATCATCGCATCCGGAGGCCAGATCATCGTGACCGGCAGTGGCGAGCCCGCCATCGAGCAGGCGCTGGTCGATGCACATCGCCGCCGGCCGGATGCGATCGGCGTCGCCATCGGTTTCAACGACGGGCAGGCCCGGCGGATTTTTGCCGGCAGCGACTTTACCCTGATGCCGTCGCGGTTCGAGCCCTGCGGCCTGAGCCAGATGTACGCACAACGGTTCGGATCGCTGCCGATCGGCCACCAGACCGGCGGCCTCGCCGAAACCATCACGGACGGCGAAACCGGATTTCTGTTCGACCGCCCTTCGACGGAATCGTTTCTCGGCGGCGTCCGACGCGCGTTCACGGCCTTCAACGCAAAAGACCGGCTCGACGCCATGCGCCGCAGCGCCATGTCGCGGTCGTTCAGTTGGAGGCTATCTGCTTCGCTCTACAGCGCCCTGTATCGCAGGACCATATCGCCTTAGCAGCGAGGCGGCGCGTCAAAAGATACGGAGCTCGCGGGAAATTCCGTGCGCCCTGGCCTGGCCGTCGATCTGCGCCTCGACCAGCGGGGTATGGACGTAGCCCGGACAGATCGCG
This sequence comes from Bradyrhizobium ivorense, assembly GCA_943369715.1. Taxonomy (GTDB): domain Bacteria; phylum Pseudomonadota; class Alphaproteobacteria; order Rhizobiales; family Xanthobacteraceae; genus Bradyrhizobium; species Bradyrhizobium ivorense_A. The sequence continues at coordinate 292 of CALROE020000320.1, read as the reverse complement.
TTGCAGGTGATGCCCTGTTCGGCGGTCTCCAGCGCCGCAACCCCGGTGAGGCCGAACAGGCAACGTCCGCTGGCAGGGCTTGACCATATCGAATTCGAGGATCTGCGAACCGAGCAGTTGCTGTTGCGAAATTATTGCGAGCATGCGGAGCGGTTGAGTTCGTCGCTTCGCAGCCGCGGTCAACCGCTTCGGCACGCGGCCGGCGACCTGGGGTGCGCTGGCGATAGCTGCTTTGGGTCTGCCCCTACTGCTGTCATCGCATCTCGCCGCCGTCGTCGCCGGGATGGTTCTG
>CALROE020000319.1:0-5105 GCA_943369715.1 Bradyrhizobium ivorense | reverse complement strand
GCCCGGCACCAGCCCGCCGTCAAAGCCGTAGCGCTTTGCCACGGTGTCGTCGTGCATCTTGTTTTCGGAGTGCTTTGACGTGTTGTAGGCTGAGACCCGGTGCGGCGCGACGGTCATGGCGGTTTCCCCCGTTTTTGGTTGCTTTTCTGCCCCAATGGTACGCGAAGAAAATGCCGTGGCAAGCGCGTTCCGGTCGCCTTTTCCTCGCAATTCCCGCTGCGATGGAGTACCACGCGGCTTCGGGACCGCCCAAAGGGCTCCTGTGCCAATCCTTAACGTGATGACGCCTGTTTTGAACCCCACTACCCGCATCTATGTCGACGCCGATGCCTGTCCGGTCAAAGACGAAATCTACCGCGTCGCCGCCCGCCACGGCCTGCCCGTCAGCGTGGTCGCCGGCAATTTCATTCGAATACCGCCCGATCCGATGATCGAGCGGATCGCGGCGGGCTCCGGGATGGATGCCGCTGACGACTGGATTGCGGAACGCGCCGGAAGGGGCGATATCGTCATCACATCCGACATCCCGCTGGCGAGCCGCTGCGTCAAGACGGGCGCCGAGGTGATCGCGCCGAACGGCAAGCCGTTCTCGGAGCAATCGATCGGGATGACCTTGGCGGTCCGCAACCTGATGACCGATTTGAGGTCATCAGGCGAAGTCACCGGCGGTCCCAAGGGATTCGCACCGCGCGACCGCTCGGCGTTCCTGTCGGCGCTCGACCAGACTATCAGGCGCATTCAGCGCCAGCGCGCGGATTACATCGCGCAGAACCAGAATTGAAATTGAGAAGCTATGGCGCCTCCCCTGATCCAGTTGAAAGACATCAAGCTGACTTTCGGCGGCACGCCGCTGTTGTCGGGCGTCGAACTATCGGTATCCGCCGGAGACCGCGTCTGCCTGATCGGCCGCAACGGCTCCGGCAAATCGACGCTGCTCAAGATCGCCGCCGGCCTGGTCGAGCCCGACGGCGGCAGCCGTTTTGTGCAGCCCGGCGCCACCATCCGCTATCTGCCGCAGGAGCCGGATTTCGACGGCTTCACGACGACGCTGGCTTATGTCGAGGCCGGCCTCGGCCCCGGCGACGATCACTATCAGGCCCGCTACGTGCTGGAGCAGCTGGGGCTGCACGGCGATGAAGATCCTGCGCATGTCTCCGGCGGCGAGGCCCGCCGCGCCGCGCTGGCCCGCGTCCTGGCTCCCTCGCCCGACATCCTGCTCTTGGACGAGCCCACCAACCATCTCGACCTCACCACCATCGAATGGCTGGAAGGCGAACTCGCCAGTCGCCGCTCCGCGCTGGTCATGATCAGCCATGACCGCCGCTTCCTGTCCAATTTGTCGCGCTCGACCGCCTGGCTCGACCGCGGCCAGATCAAGCAGATCGATCGCGGTTTCAGCGCGTTCGAGTCGTGGCGCGACGAGGTGCTGGCCGAGGAAGAGCGCGACCAGCACAAGCTCGACCGCAAGATCGTCAACGAGGAGCACTGGCTGCGCTACGGCGTATCCGGCCGCCGCAAGCGCAACGTCAAGCGGCTTGGCAACCTGTTCGCGCTGCGCGACCAGCGCCGCGACTATCGCGGCGCGGCGGGCAACGCCAATCTCGCGGCTTCGGAGGCCGACAAGTCCGGCAAGCTGATCATCGAGGCCAAGAACATCAGCCGGACCTATGGCGACCGCAAGATCGTCGACAACTTCTCGATCCGGGTGCAGCGCGGCGACCGCATCGGCATCGTCGGACCGAACGGCGCCGGCAAGACCACGCTGATCGAAATGCTGACCGGCGGCAAGCCGCCGGACAGCGGCACCATCCGGTTCGGCGCCAATATCGAAATGGTGACGCTCGACCAGCACCGCGAAAGCCTCGATCCGAAATCGACGCTGGCCGACGCCCTGACCGGCGGCGGCACCGACAATGTGATGGTCGGAGGCAAGCCGAAGCACGTCGTCAGCTATATGAAGGACTTCCTGTTCGCCCAGGAGCAGATGCGCACCCCGCTCGAAGTGCTCTCCGGCGGCGAGCGCGGCCGGCTGATGCTGGCCCGCGCGCTGGCCAAGCCATCGAACTTGCTGGTGCTGGACGAGCCGACCAACGATCTCGATCTCGAAACTCTCGACGTTCTCGAGGAAATGCTCGGCGACTACGAAGGTACCGTGATCCTGATCAGCCATGACCGCGATTTTCTCGACCGCGTGGTGACTTCGGTGATCGCGCCCGAGGGCGACGGCCGCTGGGTCGAATATGCCGGTGGCTATACCGACATGCTGGCGCAGCGCGGCGCCGACCTCAAGCGCGAGGCGGTGAAGGCCGGCGCCGAGGAGAAAAAGGAATCCAGGGCCGGTGCGCCCTCGACCGCCGCAAGGCGCAAGCTCAATTTCAAGGACAAGCACGCGCTGGAGACGCTGCCGAAGACGATTGCCGGCCTGCAGGCCGAGATTGCAAAACAGCAGCGGCATCTTGACGACCCCAACCTTTACAAGAAGGATCGCAAGAAGTTTGACCTGTGCTCGGCTGCCCTTTCCGCCGCGCAGAAGGAGCTGGAGGCCGCGGAAGACAGGTGGCTGGAGCTTGAAGTGATGCGCGAAGAGATTGAGCAGGCTTGAAGAACATTTCACCGTTATTGCGAGGAGCCCTTGCGACGAAGCAATCCAGCTTTCTTCAAACTGATAGAAAGCTGGATTGCTTCGCTGCGCTCGCAATGACGAGGAGGCACGATAGGAGTTAACGCCGATGACCACGCCCCTCGCCGCCAAGATCGCCCGCGAATATGGCACGCCCTGCGCCGTCATCGACATGGAGCGCGTGGAGCGCAACATCGCGCGGATTCAGGCGGCCTGCGATGCCGCAGGCGTCGCCAACCGGCCGCACATCAAGACCCACAAGAGCCCGATGCTGGCGCGGATGCAGATCGCGGCCGGCGCCAGGGGCATCACCTGCCAGAAGATCGGCGAAGCCGAGGTGATGGCCAATGCCGGAATCGACGACATCCTGATCAGCTACAATCTGATCGGCGAGGAGAAGATGGCGCGGCTCGGCGTACTGCAGACCAAAGCCAACATGACCGTGGCCGCCGACAATTCCACCGTCGTCGCCGGCCTGCCGCAGGCGGCCGCGGCGTCCGGCCTGCCGCTGTCGGTGGTGGTCGAATGCGACACCGGGCGCAAGCGCGCCGGCGTCGAAACCCCGGCAGAAGCCATCGCGCTGGCGCGCGAGATCGCGGCATCGACCGGGTTGGTCTTTGGCGGCTTCATGCTCTACCCGACTGAAACCGGCTGGGCCGATGCGCAAAAATTCTACGACGAGGCGCTGGCCGGCGTGCGCGCCCATGGGCTCGACGCCGCGATGGTTTCCACCGGCGGCACGCCGAACCTGAAGAACGTCGGAAAACTCAAGGGCGCCACCGAGCACCGGCCCGGCACCTATATCTACAACGACCGCATGCAGGTCGCGGCCGGCGTCGCCAGCTGGGACGATTGCGCACTCAGCATCTATTCCACCGTGGTCAGCCGCGCCGCCCCCGATCGCGGCATTCTCGATGCCGGCTCCAAGACACTGACGTCGGACACCGGCGGCGGGCTCGATGGCCACGGCCTGATCCTCGAACATCCCGAAGCGAAAATCGCGCGCTTCGCCGAGGAGCACGGTTTTCTGGATCTCACCCGCAGCAACACCCGCCCCAATGTCGGCGACGTCGTCCGGATCGTGCCCAATCACGTCTGTGTCGTTGTCAACATGATGGACGAAGTGGTGATGGTACGCGGCGAGGAAATCATCGGCACGCTGCCGGTGGCGGCACGGGGGAAGTTGCGGTGATGCTCTGGAGTTACTTCCGCTTGCGGCGGCATATCGGAATTGGGCAGACTTGCCGCGGGCTTAATCCGGTCGCGATTGACCCGGACCGGACATCCGCCCCCAAATATTTCAGCTAACCCGGGTCGGACGTCTTCCAGACGTCGAGCCTGGAAAGCTACACTGTCGCATTATGGTTTTCGGAGGCTCGTATGCGACGTCGTGAATTTATTGGCCTTGCAGATGGTGCGGCGGCCGGGCCGATCGAAGGCAACCACAACTTGCAACGCATTCTCGGCAGACGCTAAGCCGCTCCGATTTCATTTTGGAGATCGTCAATGAAGAGACTGTTTCATCTCCTCGGACAGGCGGCGCTGCTGGTCATCAGCTGGGCCGGTATTTTTGAAATCGGGCTGCGGATGCAACAGTACTTCGGTCCGCTGTACGATCTTGAAATGGCGGGCATCAATCTGAAGTGGGAATCCGACGTCTTGAACCATCAGCCGACGCCGGAAAACCAGAACCTGTGCATTTACGGCGATCTGACCGGCTTCAGCTACAAGAGATCCTACGACACCAACGGAATCAGGATCATCGACGATATGGCACTGCTGGCCGGGTGTCGAAAGCCCATCTCGGTACTGTTTCTGGGCGATTCATTCATGGAAGGCTACGACGAGAAGAATACGCTGCCATATCACGTCGCAAAATATTTCAAGACAGAGCGCGGGGTTTGCCTGAAAGTTCACAATGCGGGATACACTTCGTATTCCCCGGCCATCTTCGTGCCGCAAGCCAAGAAGCTGCTGCCGATTGTGCGTCCCGACTATATTGTGGCAGACGTGGACGAGACCGATCTGTACGACGACTTCGCTCGATATCGCAAGCTGATTGTCCGCAACGAACGCGGACAGAATGTCGGCGTCAGGACTTCACCTATCGGACACGAATGCAGTATGGGCCTCATGGAGGCTCGCAAGCATCCATTTTATCTGATGCGGTTTGCGGGAAAGCTCTGGCATTCCTATGTGCACATGCCAGCGGTGATGGAGAAATACCGGTCGGACCTCACTCTGTTTTCCTATTCTCAGGACCATGACGCCGATCTCGAACGGAAATATGCGGAGCCGCTTTTGAGCTTCAGGCAGAATCTGCAGGAACTGGCCGAGGTACTGAAGGACTACACTAGGGACGGAAGCCGCGTGATATTCATCTATCATCCACATCTTGGGCACTTGAAACCCGACGCTTCTGGCCGCGTGTGGAACGATCTTGTCAGCTCTTCGGTGCAGAAAATGTGCGCCGCCAACAACTTTC
>CALROE020000318.1:0-5108 GCA_943369715.1 Bradyrhizobium ivorense | reverse complement strand
CGGCACGCCCGGAATGAGCCGCGCCGTCCGCACCCCGGCATAGAGATCGAAATGAACGCGCAGCTCGATCTGCGGCGCGATCTCGGTGTTGTCGGGATAGCGCACCGACGGCAGGCCGCAGGCGCCGAGCAGGACGGCGTCGGCTTCGTCGCACAGCCGGATCGTGCTGTCCGGCATCGACTTGCCGGTCTCGCGATAATGATTGGCGCCGGCCGGCGCTTCGGTGAAGCGAAACTTCAGATCAGTGGTCGCCTCGATCTTGCGCAGCACTTCGAGCGCCGGCGCCATCACCTCGGGGCCGATGCCGTCGCCGCCGAGCACGGCGATGTGGAGGGCGTTGTTGGCGGACATGGGGGATTCCTCAGAAGACCGATCAGTCATTCCGGGGCGATGCAAAGCATCGAACCCGGAATCTCGAGATTCCGGGTCTGGTCCTTCGGACCATCCCGGAATGACGGCAACAACCCTACGGCGTCAGCACCGCGCGGCCGACCAGTTTGCCCTGCTGCAGATCGAGCAGCGCCTGGTTGGCCTTCGCCAGCGGCATCGTCGTCACCGGGATCGGCGGGATCTTCATGTTGCGCACCAGATCGAGCAGTTCCTTGGTCTCGCGGAGATTGCCGACATAGCTGCCCTGGATGGTGATCGCCTTGATCGGGATCAGCGGCAGCGCCCATGGCGCGCCGCCGCCAAACAGGCCGACGATGACGAGCTTGCCGCCCTTGGCAAGACAGTCGAAGCCGAGTTGCGCGGTCGCGGCATTGCCAACGAGATCGATCACGGCGCGGATCGGGCCGCCGGCGGCTTTTGTCAATTGCTCCAGCGCGTCGGGGGCCTTGCCGTCGACGGTGGCGAGCGCGCCTGCCGCCATCGCGGCCTCGCGCTTGCGCGCATCGATATCGACGACGATGGCGCCCTTGCCGCCCATAGCCTTCAGCAGCGACAGCGCCATCAGGCCGAGCCCGCCGGCGCCGAAGATCACGATCGCCGTGTTGAAATCCTTCTCGACCTTCTTCAGCGCGCTGTAGGTGGTGACACCGGAGCAGGCATAGGGCGCCGCGGTGACGGGATCGAGGCCGTTCAGGTTGATCAGGTATTTCGGGTGCGGCACCGTCATGTGGTCGGCATAGCCGCCGTCGCAATAGACGCCGATCGCGTTCGGCTTGATGGCGCACATGTTTTCGTCGCCACCCAGGCAGGTCTCGCACTTGCCGCAGCCGAGCCAGGGATAGACCAGCACGGTGTCGCCCACCTTGAGGCCGCCAGTGTCCTTGGCATCAGGTCCGAACGCCAGGATCTCGCCGACACTCTCATGCCCCATGGTGCGCGGCAGCGACACGCCGCGGTCCTTCAGCGAGAGCGGCTTCCTGCCGTGGCCGAGATCATAGCCGCCTTCCCAGATATGCAGGTCGCTGTGGCAGACGCCGGCCGCCTTGACCTTGAGCAGCACCTGGGTGCCAGACGGCTGCGGCGTCGGCTGATCCACCTCCTGCAAGGGGGCGTTGAAATCGGCAACCTGGAAACTCTTCATCGCTTCTCTCCCGATGGTTCTTGCTTTTAGCCGGATAGCATGGCGCTTTCGCGTAACGAAAAACGCGTCAAGACGAACAGCTCTTCTCGTTGTTAGACGCTTAAGCAGCCCCGATCAATGGATGATGGCAGGCAGCGAACTGGGCCGGCGCGACCTCGCGAAGCTCCGGCATTTCGTCGCTGCAGCGCTGGTCCGCGCGCGGGCAGCGGGTACGAAACCGGCAGCCGGAGGGCGGCGCGATCGGCGACGGCGGCTCCCCTACCGCCACGCTTTCGGCCGGCCGCACATCCGGATCCGGCACCGGGATCGCCTCGATCAGCAGCGCGGTATAGGGATGTGCGGGCTGCGCGAACAATTGCTCTGATGGACCGACCTCGCAGAGCCGGCCGAGATACATCACGGCGACGCGGTCGCTGACCGCCTTCACCACCGCCAGATCGTGGGCGATGAACAGCAACGTCAGCCCGTAACGCGCCTTCATCTCTTCCAGCAGATTGAGGATCTGGGCGCGGATCGACACATCCAGCGCCGACACCGGCTCGTCGCAGATGATGAATTCGGGATTGAGCACCAGCGCCCGCGCAATGCAGATGCGCTGGCACTGGCCGCCGGAAAATTCGTGCGGCAGCCGCCCGATCACCAGCTGGGGGTCGAGGCCTACAGCGGCGAGCACGTCATGGACCAGTTGCTGGCGCTTCTTCACATCCTTGACGCCGGATATCACCAGCGGTTCGGCAATGATATCGCCGATCCGCCGCCGCGGATTCAGCGAGGCAATCGGGTCCTGAAAAATCAGCTGCACGCGCCGGCGCATCCGCCGCAGCGTGTCGCCCTGCATCGCCGTGAGGTCCTGGCCGTCGAACAGCACTTTGCCCGACACTGGCCTGCGCAATTGCATCACCGCGCGGCCGAGCGTCGATTTTCCGCAACCGGACTCGCCGACCAGACCGAGCGTCTCGCCGCGCGCAATGTCGAGGCTGACGCCGGACACCGCATGAACCGTCTTGTTGCCGACAGGGTACTCGACGACGAGGTTTTCCACCCTGAGCAAGGGATCGGCGGAAACGGCTTGCGAAACAGGCTGCATCATGTGAGGGCGCGGGCGGCGGTGTTGAGAGGACGGAAGCAGGCATACTGGTGGCCGGGCGAGTCCGCATCCGCAAGCGGCGGTTTCTCGATCTGGCATTGGGCCCACGCATACCGGCAACGCGGCGAAAACGAACATCCCTTCAGCGGCCGGGTCGGATCCGGCGGACGTCCCGAAATCGCCGGCAGCGGCGTATGCGGCTTGGCGTCGATCTTCGGGATCGCCGCCAGCAGCGCCTCGGTGTAGGGCATGCGCATTTTCTTGAACAAATCCAGCGTCGGCGCGCGTTCGACGACGCGGCCGGCATACATCACCGCCACCTCGTCGGTGCGGCCGGCGACGACGCCGAGATCGTGGGTGATGATGATCATCGCCATGTGGCGGCGGCGCTGTTCGCGCGCCAGCAGATCGAGGATTTGCGCCTGGATCGTGACGTCGAGTGCTGTGGTCGGCTCGTCGGCGATCAGCAATTTGGGCTCGCAGGACAGCGCAATGGCGATCGCGACCCGCTGCCGCATGCCGCCGGAAAGCTGGTGCGGATACTGCGTCAGCCGCTGCTCCGGTGCTGGAATCCCGACCGCGGCCAGCAATTCCACGCTGCGCATCTTCGCCGCCACACCGTCGAGTTCGAGATGTTCCTGCAGCGTCTCGATCAGCTGGGTGCCGATGGTCAGCACCGGATTGAGCGAGGTCATCGGGTCCTGGAACACCACCGCCAGCGAACGGCCGCGCAGCTTGCGCAGGCGTTCGCGGTCGAGGCGTACGAGATCCTGGCCGTCGAACATCACGCGGCCGGACAGTTTTGCCTTCTTCGGCAGCAGTTGCAGGATCGCCCGCGACAGCATGGTCTTGCCGCAACCGGATTCGCCGACGATGCCGAGCGTGCGGCCGGCGCCGATCGAGAGATCGACATGATCCACCGCGCGAAGATTGCCGCGCGGCGTCGGCAGATCGACGGCCACTCCCTCGATGGAAAGCAAGGCGGGTCCCGTCACAGCGCGCCCTGCCGCGGATCGGTGAGAGCCCGCAACGTGTCGCCGACCAGGTTGAAGGAAAGCACGGTCAGGAACATGGTGGCCGCGGGAATGAAGGCGAGCTGTGGCGCGATCTCCAGGCTCTCGCGCCCCTCCCCGATCATGATGCCCCAGCTCGATATCGGCGGCGGTACGCCGAGCCCGAGGAAGGACAGCGCGCCTTCGACAACGATGGTAATGGCGACGCCAAGCAGGAAGAACGCGAACAGCGGCAGGAACACGTTGGGCAGCAGCTCGCGCAGCAGGATGCGCATATGACTGGCACCCAGCGCCTGGGCTGCGATCACGAATTCGCGCCGCGCCAGCGTCAGTGTCGTGGCTCGCGCCACCCGCATGAACGCGGGTATTCCGAGCACGCCGAGAATGCCGGTAAGATTGAGCAGGGATTGCCCGAGATAGGCGGTCACGGCCAGCGCCAGGATCAGCGGCGGAAAGGCCAGCAGCGTATCCATACTGCCGACCACCAGCGTCTCGAAGCGGCCGCGAAAATAGCCGGCGAGAATGCCGAGCGCGCCGCCGATGGTGAGGCCAATGACCGGGGCGCAAAGCCCGACGATCAACGAAATCCGCGCGCCGTAGATCAGCCGCGACAGCACGTCCCGCCCGAGGCCGTCGGTACCCAGCCAGTGCTCGGCCGAGATCGGCGCACGGCGCTCCAGCATGTCCATGTGGAACGGGCTCGGCAACGGCAGCAGGTCGGCAAAGGCGGCGAGCGCAAACACGAAAGTCATCCAGCCGATGGCCATCCAGAACAATAGTCCCAGCCGGCGCGTGCGCCTGACAGGACTGACGGCGGCGCTCTCGTCGATGCTGAGCTCAAGCGTGGCCATGGCGAATCCTGGGATCGAGGACGGCGTAGAGCAGGTCGACGACAAAATTGATCAGCACATAGCCAAGGGCGACGATCAGCACCACCCCCTGCAGGATGATCAGGTCGCGGGTGAAGATGGCGCTTAGCAGCAGCCGGCCGATTCCCGGCAGCGCGAAAATCGATTCGACAATGACCGTGCCGCCGATCAGGCGGCCGATATTGATGCCGGTCACGGTCACCAGCGTCAGCGACGAGGGTTTCAAGGCATGCACCAGCAGGATGCGCGACGGCTTCAGGCCCTTGGCGCGCGCCATCGCGATGTAATCCTCCTGCAGGGTCGCGATCATGTCGGAACGCAGCACGCGCATCAGCACCGGCCATTCGCCGAGCGCCAGCGTCAGCGCCGGCAGCAGGAAGCATCGCAGATTCCCGAGCGGGTCCTCATGAAACGGGATGTAACCCGTCGCCGGCAGCCAGCGCAGCTCGACCGCGAACAGATAGATCAGCAGAATGGCCGAGAGGAATGCCGGCACCGACAGCATGCTGAAGGCGCTGCCGGTCATGAAACGATCGAAGGCGCTGCCGCTGCGCACCGCGCAGGCGATCGCCAGGGGAATGCCGATCGTCAAGGCTCCGAGCTGGGCC
>CALROE020000317.1:0-5118 GCA_943369715.1 Bradyrhizobium ivorense | reverse complement strand
CGGATTGAACGCGGCGCGCAGGCTTAACGACTGATGACCAGAACGCAGCAACTGCGCAGCCCCAACGGAGACGGTCATGTTACGCAAGCCAGCTTCCATCATCAGCGATAGTGTGCGGGCTCCTGCGGCGTCTCAGGCGGGCGATTGGCACGACGTCGCCGGCCATCACCGCTATTATGGCAGCTCGGCCAGCAATGGCGGCGAGCGGATGATCGAAAATCGCCGCGGGCCGCGCCCGCGATCGGTCAATGTCTGCGGCTTCTGATCCGGAAAATTCCAGGCGATCAACCGGCGACAAAAAAACGCGACGGGATTGCTCCCGTCGCGTTCCAACTTTTGAACTCGCTGGTCCAGGGCTGAGAGCGCCCCGATGCCAGGCCGTTGAGAGCCTAGCGGGCGATCCCAGCGAGGTGACAGCGCTTGGTAAGAGACACTGGATCACCTCCTTTCGTTGCGTTGATGGAGACATCAGTATAGGCACGGATTCGGCCGATGTTAAGGGGTGGCGCCGGCGGTACAAATGCCGTTTACCGGGCGAAATCCGCTGCCAGCGGTTGAGGCCGTCCAAACGGCGTGATAGTTCATCGCCTGACGCGGGTGTAGCTCAATGGTAGAGCAGCAGCCTTCCAAGCTGAATACGAGGGTTCGATTCCCTTCACCCGCTCCAGACCATTCACTGAACCGCGAAAAGCTGGTGTTCTCGGCCATTCATGATGCGGGTTGTCTATTTTGGCATGGGCTGGGTGTTGGTCGCGCTCGGCGTGATCGGCGCGGTAACGCCGCTGTTGCCGACGACGATTTTCCTGATCGGTGCAGCAGGCTGTTTCGCGCGCTCGTCGCCGCGTCTGGAGGCGTGGCTGCTCGATCATCCCCAATTCGGCAAGACGCTGCGCGACTGGCGCTCCGACGGGGCGATCTCGCGTCCGGCCAAGATGATGGCCTGCGCGGGAATGACGTTCGGGTTTGTCGCATTCTGGTTCAGCGCGCATCCGTCGCTGTGGCTGGCGGCCGGCGTGGCGGCGCTGCTGCTGGCTTGTGCGACTTACGTGGTGTCGCGTCCGACCATCCTGGATCAGCCGTGAAGCGATCGCGCTGACCCGCGCCGCGCCGAGCGGATGGCTTCATGTCGTATGAGCAGTGCTCGACGGCTTGAAAATAGTGTATCCGCTCCCTTCGAAAAGCGCCGGGCCAGGTCCCGAGCGGAATACCATCCCGGAGGAAGCTCTATGTCGGCTCTGCCCCTTCAAGGCATCAAAATTCTCGATCTGACGCGCGTGCTGGCGGGGCCCTTGTCGGCGCAGATGCTGGGCGATCTCGGCGCCGAGGTGATCAAGATCGAGCGGCCGGGCGGCGGCGACGACGCGCGCGCCTTCGGCCCGCCCTACCTGAGCGATCCCGACGGCAAGGCGAACAACAACAACTCGTTCTACCTGTGCGCCAACCGCAACAAGAAATCGGTCACCGTCAACATCGCGACCCCGGAAGGCCAGGACATCGTCCGCGAACTGGCGAAATCCTGCGACGTCATGATGGAGAACTACAAGGTCGGCGATCTCAAGCGCTACCGGCTGGATTATGAATCGATCAAGGCGATCAACCCCGGCATCATCTATTGCTCGGTGACCGGCTTCGGCCAGACCGGGCCCTACGCGCCGCGCGCCGGCTACGACGCCATCCTGCAGGCGATGGGCGGCTTGATGAGCGTCACCGGCCATCTCGACGGCGAGCCCGGCGAGGGGCCGATGAAGGTCGGCCCCTCCATCGTCGACTACATGACCGGCATGAACTCGTCGATCGGCATTCTGGCAGCACTCTATCACCGCAAGGCCAATGGCGGGGCGGGGCAGCATGTCGACGTCTGCCTGTTCGACACCGTGATCGCCTCGCTGTCGCATTACGCGCAGATCTTCCTCGTCAACGGCCAGACCCCGCCGCGGCGCGGCACCTGGGGCAATGGCGGCATGCCCGCCGGCGTGTTCCGCTGCACCGACGGCGAGTTGATGCTGGTGGTCGGCAATGACGGCCAATTCGCGCGCACCTGCGCCGTGCTCGGCCAGCCGGAGCTCGCGACCGATCCGAAATTCCTGAAGAACAACGACCGCGTCGTGCACGGCAAGGAGATCATGGCGATTTTTGCCGGCCTGTTCCTGAAAAAGCCGGTCGCCCACTGGCTCGACGAACTGGCGAAAGCCGGTGTGCCCTCGGGGCCGATCAACGATTTTGCGCAGGTGTTCGCCGACCCGCACGTCCAGTCCCGCGGCATGCAGATCAAGGTCGACCATCCCTTCGAGCCGGCGCTGTCGCTGATCCGCAACGCCATCACGTTTTCAGGCACCCCGGTGAAGGACTATCGCGCGCCGCCGCTGTTGGGCGCGGATACGAAGGATGTGCTGGCGACGATCGGGGTTGACGAGGCGAAGCTGGGCGAATTGAAGGCGCAGAAGATCATCTAGTCCGCAACCACGTCTCCGCGCGGCTCGCGCGCTTGCCGCGCGGTCGCCATGGCTTGATTTGCATCAAGACGATCCGGTGGTCCCGGGCGCAGCCTGCAATGCAGTGGGACCCAAACAGATGATACCGCGCTCCAATCTGCTCCGATGTCTGATCGCCGCACTTCTGCTGTGTTCGGCTGCGAGCGCCGATGCCGCCGGCTCCCGTCAGCTGCGGAGCAGGGGCAAGGCCATCGTCGAGAAGAACTGTGGCCGCTGCCATGCGATCGAGGCCGTTGGTGCGAGCCCGCTCGCGCAGGCGCCGCCGATGCGCGACATCTACGCCCGGTTTTTGCCGCGAGAGCTGCAGGCCGAACTCAGGGAAGGCATGGTGTCGAAACACCGGGCGATGCCGCAGATCGACTTTTCCGACGAGGATGTCGATGCGATCCTTGCCTATCTCTATGCTCTCGCTCTGAAGAAATAAATGAATCCGGAATGGACCGCTGGCTGATTTCGGTCACCGCGCCTGCCGCGCCACGAGTTTCGCGGGTGTCTTGCTCTTGGCCTCGTTCCCCGCCAGCGCCATCACCGACACCGCGACGACCCGCTCGACAATCCCCTGCACGTCGTCGAGATCGCACAAACCCTCCGACAGTTTTGTCAATCGCTCCCGCTCGCGAATGGTGTGGTGCGCCATCGCCAGCGCGAAATGCAGGGCCCAGAACAGATCGGCCTCGGCGCGGCCGGGCAGGGAGCGCCGCATCGCGGCGGCGAATTTTCGCAGATGGTCGACTTCGCGGTTCTTGATGCGGCGGATCGGCGGCACCGATTCGATCGAGGCGCGGATCATGAAGCGCGCCGCGGTCGAGCTCTCGCTCGATGGCCCGAGGCAGCCGCGCAGCGTCGGCCCCACCAGCGCGCGGAAAATCGCGTCGATATCGGCGCGGCCGCCGCCGGCTTCTTCCGCGGCCTTCAATTCATTGAGCCGCTCGCGGTTGGTGGCGAGGCTGCGGGTGACGAACAGCTCGGCGATCAATTCGTCCTTGGAGCCGAAATGATAATTCACCGCCGCGAGATTGACGTTCGCGGAAGCCACGATGTCGCGCAGCGTGACGTCGCCGAAGCCGCGATCGGCGTACAGCCGCTCGGCGGCGCTGAGGATCGCGCTTCTGGTGTGATCCGACGCCATGTCATGGCTCCCATGCAGGGCCGATCTGGCCGGTTGCATTTCAAACACTTGTATGAAACTATCGTTTGAAGGGCCGGAAATGTCAATCATTGTTCGTAATGGTTCGCATTTCGAACGCGGTCCGCTGCGGTCGTCAGCCGTCGCCAGGGCGCAAAATGGCCTTGCGGCCGGCGAATGGCGGGCAGACAGTGCGCCCAACAATTTCACAAGGTGAGGAAACGCCCATGGACTTCAATATGTCGGATCGCCAGAAGGATTGGCTCAATCGCGTGCAGTCGTTCATGACCAAGCATGTCCGGCCCGCGGTGCCGATCTACAAGCAGCAGGACGCCGAGGGTTCGCGCTGGAAGGTGATCCCGATCCTCGAGGACCTCAAGAAGAAGGCGAAGGCCGAAGGCCTCTGGAACATGTTCATGCCGCCGTCCTCGCACGAGGACGATGAATTCCGCGGCGCGGGATTGAGCAATCTGGAATACGCCCCGCTGGCCGAGGAGATGGGCCACATCACCTTCGCCTCCGAAGTGTTCAACTGCTCGGCGCCGGATACCGGCAACATGGAAGTGTTCATGCGCTATGCCAGCAAGGAGCAGAAGCGCAAATGGCTGAAGCCGCTGATGAACGGCGAAATCCGCTCCGCCTTCCTGATGACCGAGCCCGCGGTGGCGTCATCGGACGCCACCAACATCGAAACCTCGATCACGCGCGACGGCGATCACTACGTCATCAACGGCCGCAAATGGTGGTCGTCCGGCGTCGGCGACCCCCGCTGCAAGATCGCGATCCTGATGGGCAAGACCGATCCCAACGCGGCGCGCCATCAGCAGCAGTCGCAGATCCTGGTGCCGCTCGATACCCCCGGCATCACCGTCGAGAAGATGCTTCCGGTGTTCGGCTTCGACGATGCGCCGCATGGCCACGCCCAGGTGCTGCTGGAAAACGTCCGCGTTCCCGCTGAAAACATCCTGCTCGGCGAGGGCCGCGGTTTCGAGATCGCGCAGGGCCGCCTCGGTCCCGGCCGCATCCATCACTGCATGCGCACCATCGGCGTCGCCGAAGAGGCGCTGGAGAAAATGGTGCGGCGGCTGTCGTCGCGCACCGCCTTCGGCAAGAAGATCATCGAGCATTCGATCTGGGAACAGCGCATCGCCGAGGCCCGCACCGACATCGAGATGACCCGGCTGTTGTGCCTCAAGGCCGCCGATATGATGGACAAGGTCGGCAACAAGACCGCGCAGCTCGAGATCGCCATGATCAAGGTGGCGGCGCCGAACATGGCGCTGAAGATCATCGACAATGCGATCCAGGCATGGGGCGGCGGCGGCGTCTCCGACGATGCGGGCCTCGCCAAGGCCTATGCGGGCATTCGCACGCTGCGCCTTGCCGACGGTCCGGACGAGGTCCATAACCGCGCCATTGCCAGACTTGAACTTCGGAAGTATCAAAACGCTTCGAACCACTGACACGAAACGGGGAACGCTGATGGCGCTCCCCATGCCG
>CALROE020000316.1:0-5120 GCA_943369715.1 Bradyrhizobium ivorense | reverse complement strand
GTGGCGATTTGACTAGTAGTTGCGATACGCCGCTCCCCAGGATGGAGGGGTGCCGCATTTTGACTTATCGATCAGATATACGATACATACAAATTCACGCGGGATCTGGCGTTTTCCAGTCCGCGCGAATTGAGCACTAAATGTTTTTGGGCTTTATCGGGGTAGAACGCGGATGGATTACGCTAGCCCACTTGCGCTCAGAATGCGCCGTTTCGGTCAAAAGATGGGCATTCTTAGGCCTGCTGTTCGAGCATTTAGGCGATTGACTGGAGCTTCCTACGAAGAGGCCTTCGATTCACAACTGATGGCCGAGATCCGAATTGGCGACTTCGTTTGGGACATTGGAGCCAATGTAGGCTTCTATACGACTAAATTCAGTCATCTAGCAGGACCGACGGGCAAGATCCTGGCATTTGAACCATCTCCTGGCGCCCTGCCCAGCCTCAGCGAGGCCGTCTCTACGCTAGACAACGTAGAAGTCAAAAATGTTGCGTTATCGGATTCTGCAGGCAGCGCAACATTCTACACAAGCACAGAGGGAAGTTCACCAACAGATGGCCTAAGGAAGGCATCTGAAACCGACAAGGCACATTTGGTCGAAGTTGCACTTGGCGACCACTTCCTTATGTCCTGCCCTCCGAACGTTATAAAGCTTGATGTCGAAGGATTCGAACGTGAAGTGCTGATAGGTCTTCATGAAACACTCAGGCACCCTGAGCTTAGGGCTGTCTTTGTAGAGGTGCACTTCCTTGAGTGCGTCAAAAGGGGGTTCCCTGATGCGCCGAAGATCGTATCCGATTTGCTGAAGAGTGCTGGGATGGAAGTTACTTGGACCGATCCTTCGCACGTTGTGGCACGGCGAGCCGTGATGCCCCACTAGGTGGGTAGTCCTGAAGTATGATGGTGCATCTTCGGTCCTCAAGCTTCAGGAAGATGATAGCATAATGCAGGCGTTCCTTGTGGCCGCGCTTATAGGACGCAGCGTATTCAATCCGCGCCCCAAACAGCCAGAACTGTTGTTCGACCTGCTGCGGGCTTGGCCGGGCGGCCTAATCCCAAGCCTACGTCAATAATTGCGAAGATCGCCGCCGGCACCTCCATAACTCCTAGGGTTGCGTCTAGGCCCGCCGGCTCGAGGGCCAGGGGGACATCACACGCGAACGTTAGACGGCAAGGCCAAGTTAGGGCTGCTCCACGCCGCCCACGAACGCGCCTATGGCAACCCTGCGAACGCGATCTGCAAGGCCTCGCACCCCACCAAAGCCTGGGGCGCCCTCCGGGGGGTTACACCCGGCTCGCACCCGTTGGTCACGGGCTCGTCCTATGGACGGGTCGCCTTGGAAAACAGCTGGACGGCGCGCTGCAGACCACAGCGGAAACGCGGGGCCATGAAGAACAGATAGCGAAATTGCCGTAGCTCATGCCGGATCGCGCGATCGGCATTGGCGCGAAGCCAGGCGCCCCGCTCGCCCCTGCCCTGGCCCTTGGCCGTCATGATTACATTGTGGAAAAACGCACCGTCGACTTCCCAAAAGGTCGAGAGGTGTTCGCCGACAAACACGAAATTGCAGGCCTGATAGACCGCGCCGTTTAGACCGCAACGTTCGTTGGCAAAGGAATGCAACCATTTCACCGACGGCCAGGCGCGGCGAGTATAGCGAACCGCATAGGCAATCGCCCGTCTTTCGCTGAGGCGCGGCGCGTCGTCATCGAGCCACATGCGGCTGAGTTCGGGATATTGGTCGTTGGTCGTGCCCTCAACCACCGCGCCGCCGGACGATGGGTTCATCGCATAGCCAGATTGCAAGACCCCCAACGTCTCACCGTCGATAAACACCCCACGATGCACATAGTTGTTGGCGACGATCGTGTGGCTGCGGTGCTTACGGATCAGCGCATTGGCTTGATCCCGCTGTATTTCACGAACCTGGAATTGGCCGGTGCCAAAGCCGTTGGCGCGGCGCGCGCCAAACAGCATCGCCTAGTCATCACGCCAATAGACCGCCGCCATTGCTGCACGCCGTTTCAAGGGCGCTCAGGGGCGCTCAGCCAAACTGAATGAAGGCCTTGCATCGCGGGCAGGCCACGTCGATCTCACCGGCACCGTCAACCGCGTGCGGGGCAAGACTCCGGCCGCAGGATCGAAACGGCAACGGCTTCAGCTCCATAGGTCTCGCACGGCGAGTCTTAAGGTCGCCACAGGACCTTTTCCTTTCTGGGAGCCTCCTCGCCACGCGTTAATGCCATCGCCTGACGGCTGAAGCGGATTGGCCGTCCAGGACCGGCGGCAATCGGCAGCGGTGCGCGACGATGATGCGCGCGCCGATCACGCCCTGGGTGGGCGGCCGTTCAATTCATGACGGGCAAGCGGTAGCGTTCCTGCTAGGCCAGCAGAGCACAGCCGATCCGCGCCGATTGTGGGCCACGGCTAACGCAGCCGTCCTCGGCGCCTTTCCTTCAGCCTCAGGCCAGGCCTGTTGGCCCTACGGCCAGGTCGGGTGCCGGCATCGGCGGCAACAGGGCGCGGATGGCGAGGCCAAGGCTGAGGAGGTTGCGGTCGCCGCCGACGGGACCGTCAAGTTCCAGCGCCAGCGGCAGGCCGGTATCGCGGGTCAGCCCGGTCGGCAGGACCAGCCCGGGCAGGCCCACGGTGCTGCCCGGGCTGATATTGCGCGCCATGGCGGTCTGGAAGGAGATAGCGGTGCCGCCTATCATCACCGTCTCGTCCTCACCGATCAGGGTGGCCGGGGTCATGGTGGCGGGAAACAGCATGGCGGCGACGCCCTGTTGCGCGAAGTAGTCGGCGAACAGCCTTTGCAGGGCCGGACGGTGAACATCGCGGGCAGCGGCATAGGCGGCCTCCGGGATCGTCAAGGGTGCGCCCGGCATCACAAATCGCTCGAACACCGCCTTCACGTCAGGGCTGACGGCCTCAACCAATTCGGCGAGGCTAACGGGCGCACCCGAGGCCTTCAGATAGGCGATCCAGGACGCGGCGGCGTCGTGGATCTGGATCGGCGCTGTGACCTGGGCGACCAGCCCCGCAAGGTCAGGAATATCGGCCTCCACCAGCACGACGCCGGCCTCGCGCAGGCGCGCCATCACCTGTTCGATCTGATCTTCGACCTCAGGGTCAAGGCCCGAGAAATAGAAGCCACGGGCGATGCCCAGCCGCAGACCGCGCAGATCCGCCGGCGCCACCGGCCGCTGATCGCCGGTCATCACGGCGTCGAACAGCACTAGGTCTTCGACCGTGCGCGCGTGCGGACCGATCTGGTCGAACAGCGGCGTGATCGGCGCCGTACCGTCATTGGGGTAGCGGCCCGTGGTCGGCCGAAACCCGCAAACCCCGCAAAGGGCTGCGGGCACGCGGATCGACCCTTGGGTATCTTCCGCCACGCCCAGCGGCGCCATCCGGGCCGCCACAGCTGCGGCGGTCCCGCCGCTGCTGCCGCCGGGTATGCGTCGCGGATCGTAGGGATTGCGCACGGCCCCGAAGGCCTGGTTGTTGCTGGTCCAGCCGAACGAGAGTTCGTGCAGATTGGTCTTGCCCAGCACGCTGGCGCCGGCAGCGCGCAGCTTCGCCACGGCGGTGGCGTCCGTCGCCGGATGGAAGTCAAACAACGCCCGCGTGCCGGCTGTGGTGCGCAGGTCACAGGTGTTTATGCTGTCCTTGATCGGGATCGGCAGACCGTGCAGCAGACCCAGCGGTCCGCCGGCCGCGCGCAGGCGATCGGCCGCGCGGGCCGCTTCGCGCACCGCCTCCGGCTCCAGGGTGATGAAGGCGTTGAGGTCGCGGCCGGCCGCGCATTGCGCCAACAGGGCCTCGGCATAAGCCTCGGCCGAAATATCCCCCGCCCGCATGGCGGCGACGGCGTCGCAGGCTGAGAGTTCGATCATGTCACGTCCTGTTCTCGTTCCAGCACCTGGTCTGGCGGCAGCGCCGAAAGCGCCCAACCCGGTTCTCGGCGATTGATCGACGATCCCACGACGACCAGCTGATAGCGATACCTGCTCGTGAGGCCAGACCATCACGGTCTTGCACGCTACTGCGCCGGTTCCTGGCGCGACGCCAATGTCTGGAAACGGCGCAGCCTGGCCTTACGCCGTAAGCGCTGATCGGGCGGTCTTTGCTGGGAGCGCACTGGCGGCCATCAGTCAGCTCCTAAACCAGCGAAGCAGTAGCGACCTAGTTGAGGTCCCCTGTCCCAAGGCTAGCCATCGCTTTCGCCTTGAACGGAAAGAAACCCTTGGTCGCGTGAGGCCAAAGCCGCTCATCCCAACGACGCCTGACCTGCACCAGCGTTACGCCTTCAACCGCCAGTCTGGACGCGATATCAGCCAGTGCGTCAGCGACCGGGCCGACCGGCGCATAGGGCGTGACGATGTGCCTGACGCCGGCGGCCTTGGCGGCCGACAGCAGGCGCTCCGGATCCAGGCTATCCAGCCGGGCCGTGGGGCAGCCGAAGACCGCGCTGACCCGCTCTGCAGTATCCAGGGCTGCACCTTCGACGAAGCGACGTGCGGCTTCGCCCCAGAACCGCTGGCCATCGGTTACCACCACTGCCGCCACGAAGGGGCTCGCGGCTTCAAAGACCGACTCCGGATGCAGGTCCTCCGACGTGACCAGAAGCATGGCCGGTTCAGCGATAGGGGCGACAGGCTGTTCAACCAGGTCGGTAGGGCCCGGAAGCGGAAGTTCCGTCAACGCGGTCGCTTCCGTGGCCAGGCCCTTGGGGGAAAAGCGCTGGTTGGTATTGCGGGCGATGTTGTCGGCAGAGGCGAGATAGATCTTGCCGGGCGTCTGAAGCCCCGCGACCCAGCGCCAGGACAGCGTATTGCTGGCCGCATCGGCATCAATCAGATGCCGTAAGAAGAAGTCCGCGCCCAGCGACCAGGGCAGCTTCAGGGTGAAAATCCAGATGGAGGCAAACCACATCCGTGCGTGGTTGTGGAGATAACCGGTCTGCACCAGCTCACTCACCCAATCATCGAAGCCTTCAATCCCCGTCTGGCCGGCCTGCGCCTCATGAAGAGTTCGGGAGCCGGCAAAGGCCTGGGCCTGGTGATCTCTTTCCGCGCAGAACCGCGCCCAGACGGAGGGGCGCGTCTCAAGCCAA
>CALROE020000315.1:0-5146 GCA_943369715.1 Bradyrhizobium ivorense | reverse complement strand
CCGGGCTTGAACCTCGGCGCCGATACGACTGACCAATTTGACAGCCTGGAGGTTAGCCATGATCCGTCCCGTTGTTCGCCATATCGTTCTCGCCGCGGGAATCCTGCTGGGCTCGCACGCAGCACTTGCCGAAAACCGCGTCGCGCTCGTGATCGGCCAGTCGAATTACCGCGCCGTGGTTCCGCTGCCCAACCCGGCCAACGACGCCAAGGCGGTGTCCCAGATGCTGACCGAGTCCGGCTTCGAGGTGTTGACGGCCGCCGATCTGTCGCAGAACGAACTGCGCGCCAGGGTCGGCGACTTCGCAGCCAGGGTGGCGGCGAAAGGCCCCGATACCGTCGCGCTGGTGTTCTACGCGGGCCACGGCCTGCAGATCGATGGCGAGAATTTTCTGGTGCCGGTCGACGTCGATCCGAAACGCGAAACCGACATTCCGCTGCAGGCGGTGCGCCTCAACGACATCCTGAACACGCTGGCCTCGGTGCCAAGCAAGACCCGCATCCTGCTGCTGGATTCCTGCCGCAACAATCCGTTCCCGGACATCAACAAGACCGCCGCGCGCGGGCTCGCCATCGTCGATGCCAAGACCGGCGCTCCCGGCACCTTCATGTCGTTCTCGACATCGCCAGGCGCCGAAGCGGAGGACGGCAGCGGCGCCAACAGCCCCTACACCACGGCGCTGCTCGCCGTGGCCAAGGAGCCCGGACTTTCGATCGAGGATACCTTCAAGCGGGTCCGCGTTGCGGTCAACAAGGCGACCGAGGGACGGCAGACGCCCTGGGACAGTTCCTCGCTGACTGACGACTTCAGGTTCGTCGGTCCGGCCGTTGCCGGTCCAAAACCCGCTGCCGCCAGGAAGACGGTAGACGAGTGGAAGCGCGACCTGAAAGGCAAGCCGGTCGAGGCCGCCAATGAATTGATCATCGCCGACGGCACCGACGAGGCCTATGACGCCTTCGCGACCCTCTACGCACAGACGCCGCTGGGCTTGCAGGCGCGCGACTGGCTGGTTCGTCACCGCCGCATGAAGGCCTGGAATGACGCGGTGATCCTGAACACCGCGGCGGGCTATCGCGCCTTCAGCGTCCAGTTCCCGGACAGCGATCTAACCCCGACCGCGCGCAAGCTGGAAGAGCGGCTGCGCAATCGTCCGAACTTCGTCGCGACTGTTGCGACAGGTGTCGGCGCAGCGAACGCGGCCGTGTCAGGCCCGGCCGGCGGTCCGCCCCAGCCGACCAACGCCTCGCTCGGCCCGACCTGTCCCTGCACCACGCCGATCGTGCCGCTGAAGAAGGTCGATACGCCGAAGAAGCGCGCCGAGCCCGATCCGCCGAAGCGCGTCGACCGTACGCCGCCGCGACGTTATGTCGACGATGACGTCGTGATCGTTCGCCGCCCGCCGCCGCGCTATTACGAGCCGGCGCCTGGCCCCCGGGTCGGCATCGGCATTGGCATCGGGGTCGGCGGCGGTTACGGCGGTGGTTATGGCGACAGGGGCGGCCACCAGGGCAGGTCGAGAGGCGGATACTGAGGAGGCTGGCCCTTGCGGCGGATTTTCGCTGGCGCCATTGATCCCTGAGCGATGATTGCGGTGCAGTAGGGGCCATGCGACGATTTCCGATGCTGATTGTCTTCCTCGTGCTGGCCGCCTCGCCGGCGCTGGCCTGGGAGCACTGGGGCGGTGATCGCGGCGGCATGCGGTTCTCGCCACTCGCCCAGATCACGCCGACCAATGTCGGCAATCTGGTGCGGGCGTGGGAATTTCGTACCGGGGACCTCGAGCGCCGCGCGCCGGCGGTGATGGCGCGGACGAAATTTCAGGCGACGCCGCTGTTGGTCGAGGACAGCCTGATCTTCTGTTCGCCATTCAACGAGGTGATCGCGCTTGGTCCCGGCAGCGGCGCGCCAAAATGGCGCTACGACCCCGAGATCAGCACCGAGCAACGGCCGGCCAACCGCTACAATTGCCGCGGCGTCGCCTGGTGGGTCGACGATCAGGCCATCGACAACGCGGCTTGCCGCGCGCGGATATTCATGGGCACCAACGATGCTCGCGTCATTGCGCTCGATGCCCGCACCGGCATTCCCTGCGCCGATTTCGGCACCGGCGGCGCGATCAAGCTCGAGACCGGACAGTTGGACTGGCCGGGCGAATTTCAGATCACGTCCCCGCCGGTGGTAAGCCGCGGCGTCGTCATTGTCGGCTCCGCGATATCAGACAACCGCCGCGCCGAGGCGCCGCCCGGCACGGTGCGCGCCTTCGATGCCAGGACCGGGCGGCCGCGCTGGAGTTTCGATCCGCTGGTCCATGACGGCATCGTCGCGGGCCACGCCAATGTGTGGGCGCCGATGTCGGCGGACGAGGATCGCGGGCTGGTGTTCCTGCCGACGTCGTCGCCGAGCCCGGATTTCTGGGGCGGCAAGCGGCCCGGCAACAACGAGCACGCCAATTCCGTGGTGGCGCTGCGCGCCGAGACCGGCGAACTGGTGTGGTCGTTCCAAACCGTGCATCACGACGTCTGGGATTACGACCTGCCGGCGCAGCCGACGCTGGCGCGGATCGATACCGGGCAGGGCATGCGCGACGTCGTGATCCAGCCGACCAAGCAGGGTTTTGTGTTCGTGCTGGACCGCGACACCGGCAAGCCGGTCTGGCCAGTGGAGGAGCGCGCTGTGCCGCAAGGCGGCGCCGAGGGCGAGCAGTTGTCGCCGACGCAGCCGTTTCCCACCCACGTGCCGGCGCTGGTGCCGCATCGGATTGCAGCGGACGATATGTTCGGCCTCATCCCGTTCAGGGATCGCGCGTTGTGCCGCGAGCGGCTCGCGGCCGCGCGTAACGAGGGCCTTTACACGCCGCCCTCGACGCAGGGGACGGTGGTGTTTCCGATGACCGGCGGCGGTGTCAACTGGGGCGGTGTGGCATTCGATCCGGTCAACCAGATCCTCCACGTCAACACCAGCCGTGCCGTGCACATCATCAAGCTGATGGCGCGCAGCGAAGCCGAAGGCTTCAAGGCGCCGCCGGGCCATGATTTCGGACCGCAACGCGGCACGCCGTTCGCGATGATGCGCGCGTTGCTGGCGTCGCCGCTGGGCCTGCCGTGCAACAAGCCGCCCTGGGGTGTCACGATGGCGGTCGACCTGAAGGCAGGAAAAATTCTCTGGCAGTCATCGGTCGGCACGGCGGAGGACCGCGCGCCGCTTGGGATGGCATTCAACTTCGGCACGCCGCTGGTCAACGGCGTCGCCGTGACGGCGGGCGGCCTGGTCTTCACCGGGGCGATGGACGCCTATCTGCGCGCCTTCGATGCCAAGTCCGGCGCCGAACTCTGGCAGGGCAGGCTGCCGGTCCCCGGCGTCGCCAATCCCATGACCTATCTGTGGAAGGGCGAGCAATATGTCACGATCGGCGCCGGCGGCCATTCCGAATCCGGCACCACCATCGGCGATAGTCTGGTGGCGTTCCGGCTGGCGCGACCGGGCGAAGCGCCTTCGCTGTGGTCGCGCACCATCGACCGGCCCGGCGGACGATTTTTGGCCATGGCGATCCTGTTCACGCTCGCGATCGGGCTTCTGGCAGTCGCGGCGTGGCGCTGGCGCCGCCGTGCCAGACTGCGCCGAACCAGCTTGCCCGACCTTTCGGGATAACGAGAGGCGCGGTTACGCCTGGGTGTCGGCGTACCACAACGCGCCCGCGAAGACCGCAAACATGGCGACTACGGCGACAGAAACCAGAATCGAATCGAGTGGCATTGCGGCATCCTTTGGCAAGAGAATAGACAATGCTGCCGAACGTGGCCGGTTTTTTCATTGATCCGGATCAATGCGGACGACCCGGAACACGCCTGGCTGGATGTCATCGCAGAACCGGAATTTCAGCTACCGCTCCCCCCCGGCGGTTCGAGCGCGCCATCCCGCAACGAATGGATGTGATCGAAGCGATCGAAGATCTTCTCGTCGTGGGTGACGACGATGACGGCGCTGCGGTGTTCCTCCGCAACTTTCCGCAGCATGTCCATCACGGTGCCGGCGCGTTGCGAATCGAGCGCGGCGGTCGGCTCGTCGGCCAGGATGATGCGCGGGTCGTTGGCGAGCGCGCGGGCAATTGCTACCCGCTGCGCCTCTCCACCTGAAAGCTCCCCGGGCATGGCGTCCTTGCGGCGCTCGATACCGAGGTATGTCAGAAGCTCGATCGCACGGATTTTGGCCTGCGCCGGACTCGCCCCGGCCAGAATGCGGGTGACCGCGATATTCTCCCAGGCATTGAGGAACGGCAGCAGATTATGCGACTGGAAGATGAATCCGATTTTCTCAAGTCGCAACCCGCGCAGATCGGCGCGCAGCCATTTGCCGTCATAGACCAATTCGCCGTTCAGCCGCATGCTCCCGGAAGTCGGCTCGAGAATGCAGCCGATCACGTTGAGCAGCGTGCTCTTGCCCGATCCGCTGGGCCCTTTCAGGCCGATCACGGTTCCCGGATAGACATCGAGCGAAACTCCGCGAAGCGCGTCGACGCGGGTCGGCCCCTCGCCAAAATGCTTGCTGATCCCCCTGACTTCGACGACGGGCTGTTCGGCCATGGCTACCCCGCGAGTGCCGAAGCAGGATCGATCTTGAGCGCGGTGCGAACGCCGAGCGCGCTCGCAAGCAGGCACGCGATAATCACCACCCCGAACAGAGCCGCGGCGTCCGCCGGCTCGAGAACCACCCGGCGCGGAAAATAGCCGTGCCCCGCGCTGATCAGCGCGGCGCCGGTAACGAAGCTGATGACTCCCATGGCAATGGCCTGCTGGACGATCAGACCGACGATGCGTCGATC
This sequence comes from Bradyrhizobium ivorense, assembly GCA_943369715.1. Taxonomy (GTDB): domain Bacteria; phylum Pseudomonadota; class Alphaproteobacteria; order Rhizobiales; family Xanthobacteraceae; genus Bradyrhizobium; species Bradyrhizobium ivorense_A. The sequence continues at coordinate 327 of CALROE020000315.1, read as the reverse complement.
GGGCGCCCCGATCAGCTTGAGGGTCGCAATCGCCTTCTTCTTGTCGATTGTCATGGTGTAGATGATGAGGCCGACGATCACCGTCGACACGGTGAGCAGAAGGGTCGTGAACAAGCCGATCTGGCGGCGCGCGCGATCGATGACGGAACGCGCAAGAACGGCTTCCTGGTCCTCCTGGGTGAGCGCCGCAAGGTGCTTCCATCGCACGATGTCCTGCGCGAAGCGGTTAGCATCCACGCCCGGCAGCAGCCTGACCAGAATGGCGTTCACCGTGTTGGTGGTTCCGGTCGCGCCGGCGGAGCGTGCGGATTCTCGTCGCGCGGCCGC
>CALROE020000314.1:0-5162 GCA_943369715.1 Bradyrhizobium ivorense | reverse complement strand
GGTCTTTGCTTCTTCGCATTGATCCCGACAGAGCTTGGATACCAGGATATCGCATCGCTGCTCGCCAGGCAGCCCGGTGTCGCCGAACGCTGGCAGAAGCGAGTCTCCTCCGCCGCCAGCAATATCCAGCTCGCCACCTACAGTTTCGGCCGCCCGATCGGCACCGCCTCGCCGCAGACCGTGAGCTATCGGCTGGCCCGTCTCGACAATCAGGGCATCGACATCACCGGCTCGGTGACGCGCAATCCGATCGTGCAGGCGCCGCCGCGCTATCAGGTGTCAGATTTCCCGAGGGTCGACCGTACCCTGAAGGGCGACCGCCTCGTCACGGTCACGCCCGAAGCGCCTTCGCCGGCGCCCGCCGGGGGCGCGCCCGCCCAGGAAGATCCATCGACCTCGAATGCATCCGTGAAGGGCGCCAAAACCGCCGATGCTGTCCCGGTTGCCGAGCCTGCAAAACTCGATCCGGAACTGGCGGCAGCGCTGAGCGCCCCGCCGCTGGCGCATTACGATGCTTCGATGTCGCTCGAGGCGCGGCCGCTCGACGGGCTGAAAGCGCCGTCCAGCGCCATTGCCGCAGTAGAGCCGGCGCCGCCGCGCGACCATTTCTCGTTCAAGACCTCGAGCCTGTTCTTCGGCAGCTCCTCGCTCGGCTCGGCCGAAAGCATGGAGCGCTGGCAGCCCGGCGAAGAACCGATGATCGTAGTCCCGAGCACACAGCCAGATCCGGATCTGAAGGTGATGGCGTCGCTGCCTGCGCCGGCCGATCAACCGTCCAAGGTCGTCGAGAGTGGCGAGAGCATTGCCGCCAAGGGCGAAGTCAACGCCGACAACCAGCGCGTCAAGACTCCGGCCGAGCGCCTCGGCCTGCTGGACGAAAAGTCACGCGCCAAGTCGGAAAAATGCCTGACGGAAGTGATCTATTTCGAGGCGCGCGGCGAAGCCGTGCGCGGCCAGATCGCGGTGGCGCAAGTGGTACTGAACCGCGCCTTCTCCGGCAAATATCCCGACACGGTGTGCGGCGTGGTCTACCAGAACAAGCACCGCCATCTCGCCTGCCAGTTCACCTTCGCCTGCGACAACAATCCCGACGTGGTGAAAGAGCCGGACATGTGGGACCGCGCCAAGAAGATCGCCAAAGCGATGCTCGACGGCCAGCTCTGGCTGCCCGAGGTGGCGAAATCGACCCATTACCACGCCTATTGGGTGCGCCCGTCCTGGGTCAGCGAGATGAAGAGGATGTACAAAACCGGCGTGCATACCTTCTACCGGCCGCGCAACTGGGGCGACGGCAGCGAGGCGCCGAGCTGGGGCACCACGGCGCAAACCGCGGAAATCTCGGCGAAGCTCGCCGAAGCCGCGCAAAGCTCCGCCGAGCTGGCCAGCGCGAAGCGCTAGGTCACGCATCAATATCCAGCGCGACGTCGAAATTCGGCGCGGAGTGCGTCAGCGCGCCCACCGAGGCATAGCCGACGCCGGCGGCGGCGATGTTCGCGATCGAGTCCAGCGTGACGCCGCCGGAGGCTTCCAGCACGACGCGGCCCTGTGCGAGCTTCACGGCCTCGGCCAGCGTGGCCGTGTCCATGTTGTCCAGCAGCACCACGTCGGCGAGGCCGGTGTCGAGCACCTCGCGCAACTGCGCCAGCGTATCGACCTCGATCTCGACCTTGACGAGGTGTCCGATGTGGGCCCGCGCGCGCTTCAGCGCCGGCCGCACGCCGCCGGCGACCGCGATGTGGTTGTCCTTGATCAGGATCGCATCGTCGAGCCCGAAGCGGTGGTTGAAGCCGCCGCCGCAGCGCACCGCGTATTTCTCCAGCGCGCGCAGTCCCGGCGTGGTCTTGCGCGTGCAGCAGATCCGCAATTTGGTGCCCGCGGCATGACGCACATAATCCGATGTCAGGGTGGCGATGCCGGAGAGCCGGCCGACGAAATTCAGCGCGGTGCGCTCGCCGGCCAGCACGGCGCGCGCCGGCCCGGAAATCGTCAGCACGTGGGCGCCCGCCGCGACGGTCGCGCCATCGCGAAAATGCGCCTCGATGCTGATATCCGGCGACAGCCTTTGGAACGTGGCAACCGCCAGCGGCAATCCGGCGATGACGCCGGCCTGCCGCGCGATCAGGATGGCGTGCGCCTTGGTCGCCTCCGGAATGGTGGCGATCGAGGTGATGTCGCCGGCGCGGCCGAGATCTTCGTCGAGCGCGCGTTGCACCGCCTCGTCGATCGCGAGCGGCGACAGAAAGGCTTCCGGATTCAAAAGTGAGGCGGGTGTTGTCACGAAGGCTACTCCCATCAGGCGATGATCGGTTGCGGGACCCGCAACTCGGAACACTCAGCGAGCGACGCGGCGATTTCGCGCGCCGCCGCCAGCGTCGTCATGGTGCGATGGGCCAAGGCCGGCTTCTCGAGCGGACAATCGGTGCGGTAGTGTGCGCCACGGCTTTCGCGCCGTGTCCAGGCGGATGCCGCCACCAACAGCGCCGTCGTCGCCATATTGCGCAGCGCGAGGTTGCCGCATTGCCGCTCGATATCAGCGAAGGCGCGTACCGCTCCGGCCAGGCGATCGCCATCGCGGATGACGCCGACATGCGAGGTCATCATCGCCCGCAACCGGGCTTCCGATAGCGCTGATGTCGCGCGGTTCTGCTGATTGATCGACGCGAGCGACAGGCGGGCAGGCGTGGTTATCGTCCGGCCCGCGATATCCTCGGCGATGCGCGCGGCATAGACCACGGCTTCGAGCAGCGAGTTCGACGCCAGCCGGTTGGCGCCATGCGCGCCGGTGCAGGAGACTTCGCCGCCGGCCCACAGGCCATCGATCGAGCTGCGGCCGTGCCGGTCCACCGCTATGCCGCCCATGTGGTAATGCGCGGCCGGCGCGACCGGGATCGGCTGCGTCGCCGGATCGATGCCGGCGGCGAGGCAACTGGCATGGACGGTCGGAAATTTTCCGGCGAACTGCGCGCCGAGCGCCTTGGTCGCGTCGAGGAACGCGCCACGGCCGGCGGCGATCTCGGCGAATACGCCGCGCGCCACGATATCGCGCGGCGCCAGTTCGGCGAGCGGGTGCAGGGCCGGCATGAAGCGCTCGCCCCGATCGTTGATCAGGGTAGCGCCTTCGCCGCGCAGCGCTTCGGTCGCCAGTGGCGCCGGATCGCGGCCGGCCATGATCGCGGTGGGATGAAACTGCACGAATTCCGGATCGGCGATCACGGCGCCGGCGCGCGCGGCGATGGCTAGGCCAAGGCCACCGGCTTCGGCCGGGTTGGTCGTCACCGCGTAGAGATGGCCGATGCCGCCGGTCGCCAGCACCACCGCGCGCGACGCGATGGTCACCGGTCTGGCGGTGGCGTCGCCGAGCTGACGCAGTTGCAGCCCGCTGACCGCGCCATCCTTCATCGACAGCGCTTCGGCAGCAAAACCTTCGATCACCCGGATCGAGGGCGTGCGGCGGACGGCTTCGATCAGCGCCGTCATGATCGCCATGCCCGCCATGTCGCCACGCACATGCACGATGCGCCGCGCCGAATGCGCGGCCTCGCGGCCGACCGCGAGTTTTCCCTCGAGGTCGCGATCGAACGGGACGCCGTAATGCAGGAGATCATGAATGCGCATACCGGCTTCGCGCGCGAGGCCGAGCGCGATGCGCTCATCGACCAGGCCGGCGCCGGCCGCGACAGTATCCGCCGCGTGCGCCTCCGCGCTGTCGCCCTCGGCGACCGCCGCGGCGATGCCGCCCTGCGCCCAGGCGGTGGAGGCGCCCTGGCCGAGCGGGGCCGCGGAAATCACGGTGACCGGACGCGGCGCCAGTTTCAAGGCGCAGAACAGTCCGGCGAGGCCGCCGCCGACTATGACGACATCGTCGGTCGTGCGGGTGAGGTCGTCATGATCTGACATGCTCAATTCCTCAGATTGATCATCCGCTCGACCGAACGCCGCGCTCGCCCGGCAATCACGGGATCGACGGTGACCTCCTCGCGGAGGTAGATCAGGCTGTCGAGAATCGTGGGCAGCGTGATCCGCTTCATGTGCGGGCACAGATTGCACGGCCGCACCATCTCCACGCCGGGCAGTTCGGCCCTGACGTTGTCCGCCATCGAGCATTCGGTGATCATCACCACGCGTTTCGGGCGATTGCTGCGGACCCAGTTGATCATGTGCGCGGTCGAGCCGGTGAAGTCGGCCTCCGCCAGCACGTCGGGCGGGCATTCCGGATGCGCGATGATCTGCACCGAGGGATCGGCCTCGCGATAGGCGCGCAACTCGTCGCCGGTAAAGCGCTCGTGCACCTCGCAGGCGCCCTTCCAGGCGATGATCTTCACGTTGGTTTTCGAAGCGACATACTTCGCCAGGTACTGATCCGGCACAAAGATCACGGTCGGCGCACCGAGGCTCTCCACCACCTCGACCGCGTTGGACGAGGTGCAGCAGATATCGACCTCCGCCTTGACGTCGGCCGATGTGTTGACATAGGCGACCACGGGCACACCCGGAAATCGCTCGCGCAACAGCCGCACGTCGGCGCCGGTGATGCTCGATGCCAGCGAGCAGCCGGCGCGCCGGTCCGGGATCAGCACCGTCTTGTGCGGGTTCAGGATCTTCGAGGTCTCGGCCATGAAGTGAACGCCGCACTGTACGATGACGCTGGATTTTACCTTGCTGGCTTCGATCGCCAGCTGCAGCGAGTCGCCGCCGATATCGGCGACGCAATGGAAGATTTCCGGCGTCTGGTAATTGTGCGCCAGGATCACCGCGTCGCGCGTCTTCTTCAGCTCGTTGATCGCCCTGACATAGGGCGCCATGAACGGCCACTCGGCCGGCGAGATCACCTTCTTCACGCGCTCATAGAGATGCGCGGTGTCCCGCTCGACCTCGGGCGTCCATTCGAGCGATGGCATCGGCAGCGCCCGGGCCCGCTCGGCGGCGGTCACGCGGCTGCGCGCCCGGGCCGCGGGATGGCCGTGGACCGGGTTTCCGAAATCGTCAGGACCGTAGATTCCAGCGATCGGCATGGGGCCTCCCTTGTGGATTTATATATACTCAATATGAGCATATATGGGTTCTGAGAAATCCGGCCGCGAGGGGCCGGCGTTTTCGAAAGCGGCGTAACGTTCAGTTCGGACCGACCCGCAGCCGCGCGGAGCGTTCGGCCCGTCTCGGGA
>CALROE020000313.1:0-5163 GCA_943369715.1 Bradyrhizobium ivorense | reverse complement strand
TCTTCGCGTTGGCGGTGAGATTGAAGGTGGTGGCGTCGTTGAAGGTGATGCCGAGCGACGACTTCGCCGCGGTCTGCACCACGTCGTTGAGATAGATCTCGTCCTTGACCTTCAACGGGATCGCGGCGTCGTTGCGCGTCACGGTGGCGTTGCCGACCACGGTTGCGACGTTGCCGATCGGCTCTTCGGGGGCTTGCGCGTCCGCGCTGGCGGCGGGCGTCGTCGTTTGTGCCTGCGGTTGCGCCGCCTGCGCCAGCCTGACCGGCTCGTTCCCGCGATCTGCCGCGACCGCGGGCATGCCGGCCAGCGTCAGACAACAGAGCAGCCAGCCTGCAACCAGGAAACGATACGCTGTCACGATGGATTCCGACCGGGCCTGCAGAATACAAGGCCGTTCACGATTGAATAGCCCCGACATTGAAAGGCCGGCACCGCTGAACCGCGGGTGAATGGGCCGCGGAATCGGTGCGGACAAGCAAGAGCCCGCCGGAGCAGCCGGCGGGCCATTGAATTCATATTACGGTCGATCGTGTCTTTACTTGACCCGGGCCGGGGCAAGATTGATCGGCTTGCCGGGTTTTGCCGGCGTGTAGTTCACCGGAGTGGCCGCCGGCGTCTCCTTGCGGAATACGGCCTTGCAGCCGTCGCTGAGCGCCGCGCGCTGCCGGTGCATGCAGGCGGTGATGCGGTCGACATCGGGAATTTCCGAGCTGCACAGCCGCATCGCGTCGCTGGCGCACATCTGCTCCTGCTCCGCCGTGTGGGCGAGCGAGGCCGTCGTCAGCATGCCGAAGGCAAGTACGGTGGCGACCAGCAATTTGCCGCCGCCGAAATTCGAACCAGTGAAAGTCATCGATGTCCCCTTGTGAGCGCTCAAGTTTGCCTAAGTCACGCGCCGGTCCCCGGCGTTTCGTTGGGAAGAAACTACCCGGTATCCGTTTCAGGACGTTTGCGTCAAACCGACAAATTGGTTTCGTCGCGTTGAGATTTGTTTCATCGCTGTCGTCGTGAGGGATCGTTAACCATTCCCGCCCGCCGAGCAAAAAGCCCTCGCGAAAATCCGCGAGGGCTCTGAGATCGATGCTTCAACTGACGCGCTTCCAGGTCTGGCCGCCGCAGAACATGCCGCCGAAGGCGCAGCCCTGAACCTTCAGTGCGTTGGTGCCCTTCATTGCGATCGTCGAGTCGTAATTGCGGCCGCTGTCGGGATCGTGGATCTTGCCGGTCCATTTGGAATCCTGCTGCTTCATGTTGATCAGGATCTTCTCGCCGGTTTTCACGGCGTAGCCGCAGAGCCGGTCGCCGCATTGCTCGATCCGGACGTTGCCCTTGTTTTCCTCGGTGGCCCAGATGCCGAGCGGGGTGGTCGGCGTGGGCGCCGGCGCAGTGGCGACCGGGGCGGGCTGCGGTGCAGTGGCGATCGGGGTCGCTGCCGGGGCGGCGGGTGCTTCGACGGCGACGGACGGCGCGGGCGACACGGTGGCCATCGTCGTCGTCGCGGCGGGCGCGGGAGTTGCGGCCGGCAAATTGTTCACGGCGGGGGCCGCCGGCTGCGGCGCGGTGGCCTGAGCGGCGGGTGCGGCCGCCGTCGGCGCCGGTTCGGCAACGTCGGTATCGTCGCTGGAGCCCTTCGACTTGAAGCCTTTGAAATTACCGAGGCTGGAGCCCGAGATGCTGGAGCCGGAGATACCGGGCGCCGAGATCCTGATGCAGGACAGCGAGTCGCAATTCCTCGGGGCTTCGATGCGGATCTTGTGTCCCTCGATCTGGAAGGAAATCGAATTGTCGGCCTGGGCCGATGTCGTCGCCATCAGCAGCGCGGCGAGTATGAAGAGCTTTTTCATGTGAGCCTCCTGGTGCAGCGGGTTTTTGAACTTGCCCGGACCCTATGCGGGCCGACCGTCGGCTTCCGTGATCTGCGTCACCCAGGCGGCCGGCTGAGCCAGACATTCCGGCACGGTGATTCAGATCACATTCGGTGCCGCTTCCCGGGCGCTAGTTTTCCGCACCGTAGTTGGGCACGCCACGGTCGTAGCCGGCGAACTCGATGAGGTCTCTGCATTGTGTCCGGCTCGGCTTCGAATCCGGAAGCGGTCATGGCTTTCGAGACAGGAAAACGCCCGGCGACTGGATGGCTCCAGGCCGCCGGGCGTTGATTCACTTGGGGTTGCGTTGATAGAGCCTAGAACACCCCGAGCACGATGGCGCCAACAAAGGCGATGGCTGCATAGGCGGTAACAACGCTCACTTTGCTGACCCAGGGACCCAGCAAGGTCATCGCGAAATCTCCGTCGTTCACGTCACTGCCCGCTCAACTTTTGAAGGTAGCAAAGCGTTCCCGACGCAAAAAGTCAGCCTTGCTGCACTATTATCGCCTGTCCACAGGATGGAACGGCGGCAACATGGTTAAAGAAGCGTGAAATCAACGCGTTGAAGAGTCCTTAAATATATTCGTTGAACGTGCGCGCATGACGCGCGGAGTTCGTTTGTATCTCGTCGGCTCCTTCGTCCTTGTTTCGCTTGCGGGCTGCGGCCGCGGACTTTTTCAGTCCGCGGAGCGCGAGCCGTGGCGGGCCGAGGCCGAATTGGCATGCCTGAAGTCCGGCGCGGTGAAGGAAAACGCCGAACTGGTTCGAATCAACCCGATCTCGGGCCCCGGGGTCTGCGGCGCGGAATATCCGCTCAAGGTCGCTGCCCTCGGCGAAAGCATCGGCAGTTTTGGCTTCGCCGACGATTTGCGGCCGCCCGGCGCCATCGGCAACGGCCCGCGCTGGCCGGTTTCGCCGGCGCCTCGGGCTGCTCCACCGCCATCCTCCTATCCCGACAATTCGATGCGCCAGCCGGGCGGCTACGGCGCGCCGTCGAACGGCCCGATTTCATTGACGGCGCCGGGCGTCGTCCCTCCGGAAGAAGACGAGATCGCGCGCGCATCCGAGGAACCGGTTGGCCGGGGAGGCTATCCCGCTTCCGCCTATCCGCGCGATCGCGGGCCGGCGCCCTATTCGGAACGTCCCGCCAGTGTGCAACCGCTGCCGCGGCTCGGGCCGGCGCAGGCCAATTCCGTCGCGGCGTTCGGTCCGGTAGCGATGAAGCCCGCGGCGACCCTGGCCTGTCCGATCGTCTCGGCGCTCGATCGCTGGCTGGCCGATTCCGTGCAGCCCGCCGCGATGCGCTGGTTCGGCATCCGCGTGGCCGAGATCAAGCAGATCTCCGCCTATTCCTGCCGCGGCATGAACGGCAATTCGCGCGCGCATATTTCCGAGCACGCGTTCGGCAACGCGCTTGATATCGCGGCCTTCACGCTGGCCGACGGACGCACCGTCACGGTGAAGAACGGCTGGAAGGGCATGCCGGAAGAGCAGGGATTCCTGCGCGACATCCAGGCTGCCGCCTGCCAGCAGTTCAACACCGTGCTGGCGCCGGGCTCCAACATCTATCACTACGATCACATCCACGTCGACCTGATGCGCCGCAAGAGCCAGCGCACCATCTGCCAGCCCGCCGCGACCTCGGGCGAGGAGATCGCCGGCCGCGCCGGTCAGCGAAATCCCTATGCCGCGCGCGAAGCCTACGTGACCGGATCAATCGGCGCCCGCAAAAGTGTTTCGGCGAGGCGCAAGGCCAACGACAAGGTCGACGAAGAAGACGAGTTCATGGACGACTAGCGCGCGCGCATCGACGCACCCGCTGTCGTTCAACCCGACGCCGCCGGCAAGCCGATCGGCGCTTCGGCAGGCCGGCATTCTTCGCTCTGGCGGTGGCAGCCAGTCTAACGGCGCCTTCGCTTGCCCAGGAAGCCGGCGTCAGCTGTATCAGCGGCCCGGGCAGCGCCAGCGGTCTCAATAATTCAGTCAACGACCCCAGCGGCGTCGGCAACGCGGCCAGGGTTCCGCCGCCGCCACCGATGCCTTCTGTGATCTACCGGACATAGCGGTTGGCCCGCGAGTTCCATCCCAGTTGAACTACGGAGCGGGCGCTAGCCATTGGTTAAGGCAAGGCTGGCTACGATGATTTGTATTGTTGCTCCCTGTTTTGAGACCAGCGGCCACGACCTCGGTCCGGATTGGCATTTGGAATGCGAGTTCATTTTGTCACCGACGAACCCGGCAAGATTGCAGTCATGCGCGCGATGCTGGAGCCGCGATACGAGTTATTCTCCCAGTTGCTGGGGGAGCGTGGAACGCAAACCGGCGCAGACGGCGCGCTGCTGCTTGACGTCGATCTGCGCAAGGCGGCTGGTATCGAACAGATCCGGCTGGTGATGCGGCAGCAGAAACGTATTCCCGAAAAGCTGTTTGTCGTCGACAAACACAGTCACCACCTGATCGCGCAGGCCTATGCGCTCGGTGCGACCTCGGTGGTTTCACGTCCAAGAGAAATTGCATTCAAGCTCGCGCAGATCGAGGTCGCGGAGAAGGCGACACATTCCGGCGTCGCCATTGGCTCGCCTGAGATCACCGGCAGCGCAGCGGCCTTCGCATCGATGTTCGCGGCGATACGGGACGGCAAGTCTATCAATCTTTCCGATGCCGACAGCGCCACCTCGCAAATCGTCGACAGCATCGAGCAGAATGGACTGAGCGCCTGGCTCGAGGACGTCCGCCGCTACCATGAAGGCACGTTCCAGCATTGCCTGCTGGTGACCGGAGTGGCGGTCGGCTTCGCCCTGGAGATCAGGCTCGCCGACCGGGACGTCAAGCGGCTCGGGATGGCGGCAACCCTCCATGACATCGGCAAGGCCCGTATACCCTTGTCGATTATCGACAAGCCCGGGCGGCTCGACCCGGATGAAGAAGCGATCATGCGGCGCCATCCGGAAATTGGATATGAGTTGTTGAAGGATCTCCCCGGCATCAACCCGGAGATTCTCGATGGGGTGAGGCACCACCACGAATATCTCGATGGTTCCGGTTATCCCGACGCGCTGCAGGCGCCGGAGATTTCAGACCTGGTGCGATTGCTGACCATCTCCGACATCTTCGCGGCCCTGATCGAGTCGCGGCCCTACCGGCCGGCGATGTCCCGCGAATGCGCCTACAAGATCCTGTGCGGGATGGAAGGCCGACTGGAACAGTCACTGCTGAAGGCGTTCCGCACGGTAGCGCTGCTGGCGTGACCGAAGCGGCGGCTGGTGCGTAGGGTGGGCAAAGCGAAGCGTGCCCA
>CALROE020000312.1:0-5163 GCA_943369715.1 Bradyrhizobium ivorense | reverse complement strand
CTATTGCGCGTCCCGGAATGACAGTTCAGCCAAACTGCCAGTCGCTGAGTTCGATCACGAGATCGATGAAACTGCGCACCTTGGCCGACAGCAGCCGCGAGGTTGGATAGACGATATGGATCGGCAGCGCCGGTTGCTCGAATTTGGCCAGCACGATCTTGAGCCGGCCGGCCTTGATGGCGTCGGCGGCCTGATAGGCCAGCACCCGGGTCAGGCCGCCGCCCTGCTCGGCATACTGGATCGCGGCATCGGCGCTGTTGGTCAGGAATCGCGGCGTGCAGGCGATTCGGATATCGCGGCCGGCTTCGACAAAGCGCCAGTCCGGCAATGCGGCCGTGGCGCCGAACTGGATGGTCGTGTGCGAGCCGATGGCCTCCGGGGTTTTGGGCTCGCCGCGCGCCTTCAGGTAGGCTGATGAGGCCACCACGATCCGCCGCATCTCGCCGACCTGGCGGGCGACCAGGCTGGAATCGGCGAGGTGACCGATCCGGATGGCAAGGTCGACTCCGTCTTCCACCAGGTTGATCATGCGGTCCGACAGCCGCAGTTCGCCTGTCACCTCGGGATAGCGCATCAGCCAGGCGGACATGACCGGACTGACGTGCAGCCGCCCGAACCCGACAGGCGCCGAGACCGTCAGCCGTCCGCTGGGACGCGTGCGTTCGCCCTCGACCGAGCCTTCGGCTTCCTCGACATCGGCGAGGATGGGTCGGATGCGCTCGAGATAGCGCGCGCCGATATCGGTTAGCGTCACCGACCGGGTGGTCCGCTGCAACAGCCGGGCGCCGAGACGATCCTCCAGCGCCGCGATCAGCCGCGTCACCCCCGACGGCGACAGCCCCAGTTTTCGGGCCGCCGGAGCGAACCCCCGGAGGTCGGCCACGGCGACAAAGGCCTGCATGGCGTCGATGCGATCCATGGTATTATTTCATATACTGCAATTATGAAGTGTCAATTCTTAGAATTGTTTCAAAACTGGAGTGGAGGCATGTTTCGGCCATGGCGAGCAGGCGCTCGCTCCACGGCAACTCGAAGGATCATCGCCCATGTCTCGCCTCCCCACCCCCGCCTCGATCGAAGCATCTCCCGCCGCCTCGCAGCCCCTGCTGCAGGGCGTCAAGAAGCAGCTCGGCGTGGTGCCCAACCTGTTCCGTCTGGTCGGCAACAGCCCGGCTGCGCTCGAAGGCTATCTCGGGTTGAACGGCGCCCTCGCCAAGGGCACGCTCGAAGCCCCGACCCGCGAGCGCATCGCGCTCGCCGTCGCCGAGATCAACGGGTGCGACTATTGCCTTTCGGCGCATTCCTATCTCGGCAAGAACCTCGCCAAGCTCTCCAACGCCGAAATTGAGATCAATCGCAACGGCGGATCGACCGATCAAAAGGCCGACGCGGCGGTTCGCTTTGCCGTCAAGCTCGTCAACGCCCGCGGCCATATTTCGGATGCGGACATCGGGGCCGTGAGGGGCGCCGGATATACCGACGCGCAGGTGATCGAAATCGTACTTCACGTCGCGCTGAACACGCTGACCAACTACGTCAACGAAGTGGCGAAGACCGAAATCGACTTCCCGGTCGTCACCGCCAGGGCGGCATGAGGCCACGAATGCTGCGCATCTGCTGATGTGGATGCGCAGCACACCCCGCGACAGACAAAAAATACGAAGGAGGTTCCGATGTCAGACGCCCAAAATTATTCCAGTGACGTCGCATTCACGCCCGCGGTGAAGGCGATCCAAGCCCGCAAGGGATCGCGCGACGCCTATGCCCATGTCGAGCAGCGCGGCGGTTGGCGCACCGGGATCGACGAGGACCTCGTCGCGCGCCTGGCGGAAACCAACAGTCTGTATTTCGCCACCAGCACCGGCGACGGCCAGCCCTACATCCAGCATCGCGGCGGCCCGAAGGGCTTTGTCAAAATCCTGGACAACAACACGCTGGCGTTTGCCGACTACAGCGGCAACCGGCAATACATCACGCAAGGCAACCTGTCGGAAAATCGCAAGGCCTATATCTTCATCATGGATTATGCGCATCGCCGCCGCGTCAAGCTCTGGGGCGAGGCGCGCGTGGTGGATGACGATCCGGCGCTTCTGGCATCGCTAATGCCCAGGGGTTACAAGGCGCGGCCCGAGCAGGTGATCGTGTTCAAGATCGCGGCATGGGACACCAACTGCCCGCAGCACATCCCGCAGAAATTCGACGCCGCCGACGTCGCGGCGGCGCTGGCCGCGCGCGATGGCCGGATCGCGGAACTGGAAGCCGAACTGGCGGCGTTGAGGGACGTGCGCCTCGCTTGAAACTATCGCCGTCCCGCAAACCCTCCGTAGGGTGGGCAAAGGCGCGTTTGCGCCGTGCCCACCATCTGTTGCAGCAAAGATGGTGGGCACGCTGCGCTTTGCCCACCCTACAAGGCTGCGTTTGCAGGGACGAGATATTTTCACGCCGCCTCGCGTTGCTTCTCCCAGACAAAGTCCGGGTAGTAGTGCAGCATCATTCGGTCGACATAGGCTGTCAGATTGCCGAAATGCTCGGTCCGCTCCCGCAGGGGTGAATTGAAGTAGGGCGTCAAGATCCCGGCCAGCGCGCCGAAGGCGGTGGCATCGGTGCCGCAGGGGGCGTCCCCCATCAGGTAAGGCTTGTCGCCGAGCTGGACCGACAGCGCAAACAGCGAGCGGATCGCAAGGTCGACGTCGTCGTCCGGCGCATGGCGGCCGAGGCCGCTCAGCAAATAGTTCTCGGCGACGCGGAATTGCGCGTCTTCGCGAATCCTTTCGCGCTGCTGCTCCGGAACGGCATCGAAGAAGTGTGCAGGCCCCTTGGCAAAATTCTCAGGCTCGACCCAGCGCGCGCCGACCAGCGCCCAATAGACATGGTGCTCGATCATCCGTTCGAACGCCCAGGCCTGCGCACGCGCCTGCAAACTCAGCGGCGCGTCGAAATCGAAACCGTATTTGCCTTCAATATGCGCGCGAATGAAGGTCGAATCGGCAATGGTCTCGGCCTCGTCGTCGATATAGGGCAGCTGGCCCTTGGGAGAAGCCGGCGGCATGGCTTTTCGCTTGCGGTAGTCGAGCCCGGCCATCTTCAGCTGGACCTCGGTCTTGGTCACAAACGGGCTGATTTCCGGCAGGCCGAAGCCGGCGCCAAAGCCATAGAGAGTAATCATGTCGAGGCTCCCGATTTCCTGAGCAGTCGCTTCAGGCTATCTACCCCCTGCTGCCAACGTGGTGTCAGCAGCGGCAACATCGTGGTGCAGAGATCAAGGCCGTACAGAATCATCATGGACAAAATCCTCTTTGTTGGAATGTTGTCCCGGTATACTGACCCCCTGCTGCCAACCTGCTGTCAGCATCGGCAAGGCCGCATCACAAAAAGAGATTCGCATGAGACGCGCGGACCGGCTGTTTCAGATCATTCAGGTGCTCCGGCGCAACCGGAAGCCGTTGACGGCGGATGCCATCGCGGCCGAGCTGGAGACGTCGAAACGCACGATCTACCGCGACATCGCCACCCTGATCGAACAGCGGGTGCCGATCCGCGGCGAGGCCGGCATGGGTTACATCCTGGAGAAGGGCTTCGACATGCCGCCCTTGATGCTGACGCCGGACGAAATCGAGGCGGCCGTGCTCGGCGCATCATGGGTGGTCGGCCATGCCGATCCCGTGCTGGCCAGAGCCGCCGCGGACCTGATGGCCAAGATCGCCGACACCGTGCCGGAACGGCTGCGGCCCTTCGTTCTCGAACCCGCCAGCCGCGTCCGCCCCGGCTGGAACAGGCAACCCGACCGCATCGACATGTCGCGGGCGCGCGCGCACATCCACGAGGGCAAGAAGATCGCGCTGTGCTATCGAGACGAACAGGGCCGCGACAGCGAACGCATCATCTGGCCGATCGCGATCGGCTATCACGAAGCCGTGCGGCTCTTGGCGGCGTGGTGCGAACTGCGCAAGGATTTTCGCAGCTTTCGAACCGACCGTGTCGTCGACGCGGTCTACCTCGACGAGAAATATCCGGAGCGGCGCGACGCCTTGCGGGCGAAATGGCGGCAGAGCCTGGTCTGGGAACCGCCGAGCGACGCCTGATCCGGATCGCAGGAGGCTGGCCGCCCTCTCCATTCCGCGCTAAGCGAAGCCATGGAAAACAGCGATCCAACCCTGCATGCGGACAGCTCCTGCAGCCCTTGCCAGGCCTGCGGCGCGTGCTGTTCGTATTCATCGAACTGGCCTCGCTTCACCATCGAGGACGACGCGGCGCTCGATCTCATTCCGGAAAAATTCGTCAACGACCGATTGTCGGGAATGCGCTGTGACGGCGACCGCTGTTCCGCGCTATCAGGCAAGGTCGGGGTTGCGACCGCGTGCGGGATCTACGCAATGCGGCCTGAAGTCTGCCGAACCTGCATGCCCGGCGATGTCGAATGCGATATGGCTCGAAAGCGCCACGGGCTGGCGGTTCTGGCTTGATTCTTTCAACGGGCCGTCCCCGCGAGCGCGTGCTTTCGCAGGGACGACAGCTGAGAAGCTGCTTGTTTACGCGGTCACGGCTTGCGCGAAATCTTCCTCATCGAGTTCGTCCTCGACCGGCGAGAAGGTGCTCAGCGGCTTGGTCGAAAGCGTGATCGGCTTGCGGCTGCCATAGGAGGATGACGGCGAGGCGCGGCCGCTCCGCGTTTCACGGGACAGCGCATAGAGGGTGGAACCGACGCGACCGCCGAGCTGGATCAGTTCGCGTTCGCTGCAGCTTGAGGCGATCGAAAGCGCCAGCGAGTGCAGATGGCTTCGGCGGTAGCAGAACAGCGCCAGCATCGCCCGGACATCGGAAGAAACGCTCTCCACCAGCACCGGCAGGCCGCTCTCGTTGGCGCGGTACATCTCACCAAGCAATTCATCCCGGACCGGGCAGAAATCGTTTTCGTAGGCGTCGCGGCTTGAAAACATGGCAGTTCTCCCTGACCTCAAGGATGCAGTGCAACCTTCTAACGAAAGGTTAACCACGGCCCCCTGTAGTCACCCGGGTATCTTGACCCCGCCGAATCGGTCGTGCGCCCCCTGCGGTTCGCGCTGCGCCGGTCCCGATGCCGGCGGGATCAGCCGTTCGCCGACATGAAAATCGCCAGGCCGAAGCCGGTGAGATGATGCAGGGCCTGATCGACGCCGATCAGCG
>CALROE020000311.1:0-5164 GCA_943369715.1 Bradyrhizobium ivorense | reverse complement strand
AGTCCTGACAAAAACCGCGGAACAATCGAAAGATATTTTCACGCAAGTTGTCGGGGCTGCTAATCTTGGAGCGGACGCATACCAAAGCTTCAAGTTTCTTGCTCCTGAGATCGAAACAGTCTTGCCGCTAGTTGAGGCGGCCCAGGTTGCAATGAGGGACTACTATGTTGGACCTGGAAAGCCGGCAACATTTGCCGGAGCGCTAAATGCCGTGAGCAAGATAGAGTATCAATGTTCGCGTTCCGGCATCCGAGCCATTCTGACGAAAACGCTCGTTCAGTCTCAACCTCAGTATACCGTTGTGGATGGAATACTCTACGCGCATAAGTCCAAAGATACACCGCCTACAACCAAGGAACCAGCCGCAGCAGGCGCCGCCGGAAAGTGAATATCGGCAGCGCCGAACATGAATGATGCTTCGACGTCCGAGCCGACTGAATCTCTTTCGATTCCGACGGCTCGGGCGACAAGCCAAGTTGCGAAGCGGCAGCTTGCCTCGATGCCCAGCCAAGCGGGCAAAGAGGTGCTTACAACACCCGATTGCTCTCCTTCACCTTCTCCGCATCCAGATAAACCTGCCCGCCCATTTCCTTGAACTTGGCGGACATCGTCGCCATGCCGTCCTCGATCACGCCCGACATCGACATCCCGACGCTCCCACCCGCCACCGCGCGCTTGTCGGGATCGTTCAGCGTGGCCGCATAATCCCGCACGTCCTGCGTGATCTTCATCGAGCAGAATTTCGGGCCGCACATCGAGCAGAAATGCGCGACCTTGTGGGCGTCCTTGGGCAGCGTTTCGTCGTGATAGGCGCGCGCGGTTTCCGGGTCGAGGCCGAGGTTGAACTGGTCTTCCCAGCGGAAGTCGAAGCGGGCGCGGGACAGCGCGTCGTCGCGCAGTTGGGCTGCGGGGTGGCCCTTGCCGAGGTCGCTCGCATGCGCGGCGATCTTGTAGGTGATGACGCCGACCTTGACGTCGTCGCGGTTGGGCAGGCCGAGATGCTCCTTCGGCGTGACGTAGCACAGCATGGCGCAGCCGAACCAGCCGATCATGGCAGCACCGATGCCTGACGTGATGTGGTCGTAGCCCGGCGCGATGTCGGTGGTCAGCGGCCCCAGCGTGTAGAACGGCGCCTCGCCGCATTCCTTGAGCTGCTTGTCCATGTTGATCTTGATCTTGTGCAGCGGCACGTGGCCGGGGCCCTCGATCATGACCTGGCAGCCCTTCTTCCAGGCGATCTGCGTCAGCTCGCCGAGCGTCTCCAGTTCGGCGAATTGGGCGCGGTCGTTGGCGTCGGCGATCGAGCCCGGCCGCAGGCCGTCGCCGAGCGAGAACGACACGTCGTATTTGCGCATCAGGTCGCAGATTTCCTCGAAGTGGGTGTAGAGGAAACTTTCCTTGTGATGCGCCAGGCACCACTTCGCCATGATCGAACCGCCGCGGCTGACGATGCCGGTGACCCGGTTGGCGGTGAGGTGGATGTAGGGCAGCCGCACGCCGGCGTGGATGGTGAAGTAGTCGACGCCCTGTTCGCACTGCTCGATCAGCGTGTCCTTGTAGAGTTCCCAGGTCAGTTTGACCGGATCGCCGTCGCACTTTTCCAGCGCCTGGTAGATCGGCACGGTGCCGATCGGGATCGGCGCGTTGCGCAGAATCCATTCCCTTGTCGTGTGGATGTTGCGGCCGGTGGAGAGGTCCATCACGGTGTCGGCGCCCCAGCGGATCGCCCACACCATCTTGTCGACTTCTTCCTCGACGGATGAAGTGACGGCGGAGTTGCCGATATTGGCGTTGATCTTGGTCAGGAAATTGCGGCCGATGATCATCGGCTCGAGTTCGCCATGGTTGATGTTGCAGGGGATGATGGCGCGGCCGCGCGCGATCTCGCTGCGGACGAATTCCGGGGTGACGAAGGCCGGCACCGCGGCGCCAAAGCTCTCGCCGTCGGCGATCGCGGCCTCGGCACGTTCCAGTTGCACCTTGCGGCCGAGATTTTCGCGGGTGGCGACGTAGATCATCTCCTTGGTGATGATGCCGGCGCGGGCGAATTCCAGCTGCGTGATCATGTGGTCGCCGACGCCGCGCAGCGGCTTGTGATGCGCGGTGAACGATTTCGCCGCATGCGAGGCGCCGACATTGCCGTTGTCTTCCGGCTTGATGTCGCGTCCCTCGTATTCCTCGACGCCGCCGCGCTCCTTGACCCAGGCGATGCGGCCACGTGCGAGGCCGGCGTTGACGTCGATGGTGACGGCGGGATCGGTGTAGGGGCCCGAGGTGTCATAGACCGGCAGGTCCGGCTCGCCGGCGCCCTTGCTCAGGATGATCTCGCGCAGCGGAACGCGCAGGTCCGGCGCTTCATCGGGCGTGACGAAGATTTTGCGCGAGGAGGGCAGCGGGCCGGTGGTGACGGCGGGAAGCGTGGTGTCGGGGTTGGAGCGGATGTTCATGGGTTATCCTCCTGTGGAGTTTCTGATGCCGTCATTCCGGGGCGATGCGAAGCATCGAACTAAGGTGCGCAATTGCGCACCTGAGAATCTCGAGATTCCGGGTCTGGTGCTGGCGCACCATCCCGGAATGACGGCTGTTGGCAGTTGGGTAAATTTCATCACGCCGCCTCCGCGTTGATCCCGAGCCACGCGCGCACCCGCGCGTCGGGATCGGGGTTCTGGGTGACGTCGCTGACGACGGCGATGCTGTCGGCGCCGGCGGCGTAAATCGCGGCGGCCTGCTCCAGCTTGATGCCGCCGATCGCCACCAGCGGGATGGCGCCGATGCGCTTCTTCCATTCGGTGATTTTTGGAATGCCCTGCGGCGCGAAGCGCATCGATTTCAGCGTGGTCGGGAAGATCGGGCCGAGCGCGATGTAATCGGGGTTGGCGCGGAGCGCGGTTTCCAGTTCGTCGTCGTCATGGGTCGAAATCCCCAGCGTCAGCCCGGCCTCGCGGATCGCGGCGAGGTCGGCGTCGACCAGATCCTCCTGGCCGAGATGCAGATGCTTTGCCCCGGCCACGATGGCCGCGCGCCAGTAGTCGTTGACCACGAGCTTGGCGGGCGTGCCCTTGATCACCTCGAGCGCATCGGCGACGATCTGCAGCGCCTCGGAATCGTTGAGGTCCTTGGCGCGCAGCTGAATGGTGCCGGCGCCGAGCAGCGCGAGGCGCGCCACCCAGGCGACGGTGTCGACGACCGGATAGAATTTATCAGGATACGGCATGCCAGAACGGTGTCCCAACGACAGGGGTTGAAGGGGAGGCGAAGTCGCGGGCTTCCATCAGGCCCGCCTCGTAGGCGGTGCGGCCCGCCTCGACGCCGAGCCGGAAGGCGTTGGCCATCGCGACGGGGTCGGCGGCCTTGGCAATGGCGGTGTTGAGGAGCACGGCGTCGTAGCCGAGCTCGAGCGCCTGCGCGGCGTGGCTCGGCGCGCCGAGGCCGGCATCGACCACCAGCGTGATGTCGGGCAGCCGGTCGCGCAGCAGTTTCAGCGCGTCACGGTTGGTGATGCCCCTGGCGCTGCCGATCGGCGCCGCCCACGGCATCACCACCTTGCAGCCGGCATCGACCAGCCGCATCGCGACCGAGAGATCCTCGGTGCAATAGGGAAACACTTCAAAGCCGTCCTTGATCAGGATGCCGGCCGCCTCGACCAGCCCGACCACGTCGGGCTGCAGCGTGTCGTTGTCGGCGATCACTTCCAGCTTGATCCAGGGCGTGCCGAACAATTCGCGCGCCAGTTTTGCCGTCGTCACCGCCTCGCGCACGCCGCGGCAGCCGGCGGTGTTCGGCAGCACCGTCACATCGAGCTCGCGGATCAGCGACCAGAACGCATCGCCGGTCTTGCCGCCGGCCGCCTCGCGCCGCAGCGACACCGTGACGATGCCGGCGCCGGCGGCGCGGATCGCGTTCTGCATGATCGCCGGCGACGGATACAGCGCGCTGCCGATCAGCAGGCGGGATGTGAAGGTTTTGCCGTAGAAGTTCAGCATGGCGTTGGTGTCCTTGCCCGCGAGAAAACGCGGCCGTCATTGCACCCACAACTCGTCGTCCCCGCGAAGGCGGGGACCCAGTATTCCAGAGACGGTGGGATCGAACCGAGAGGCCGCGGCGTACTGGGTCGCCCGGTCAAGCCGGGCGATGACAGCGGAGTTTGGGTCAGGCGATCGCGGCTCGTCATCATCCTCACCCTCCCTGACGCGGCGTGATGATCTCGATTTCGTCGCCGCTCTTCAGCGGCGTCTCCGCCCATTTGCTCTTCGGCAGCACGTCGTAATTCAGCGCGATGGCGAAATGGGTGCCCTCGTAGTCGAGTTCGGCGAGCAGCGCGTCGACGCTTTCAGACGAGATCTCCCGCGCCTCGCCGTTGACGGTCACACGCATCGCATCACCTCGTTGTCGATCTGGCCGCGCTCGACATAGGCCAGCGTCAGTTCCGCCAGCGCCGGCGCGATCAGGAAGCCGTGGCGGTAGAGCCCGTTGACCGTGATGCGCTGCTGGTGAACCGCGATGCGCGGCAGATTGTCGGGAAAGGCCGGGCGCAGGCCGGAGCCGAATTCGAGGATCCGCGCTTCGGCGAACGCCGGATGCACCGCATAGGCGGCGCCCAGCAATTCCAGCGCGGAGCGGACGCTGACGCCGGTGTCCTCGGATTCGATCGAGGTGGCGCCCAGCATGAAGAGATTGTCCTCGCGCGGAATCACGTAGAGCGGCCAGCGCGGATGGATCAGCCGCACCGGGCGCGCCAGCTGGACCTCGTCGGTCTCGATCAGGATCAGCTCGCCCTTGACGCCGCGCAGCTCCGGCTGGGTGTCGCGCGCGGCGAGGCCACGGCAATCGATCACCAGCCCTTCGAGGTCGTCAGGCGCCGGCTCGCTGTTGAAGCGGATGGTGCCGCCGGCGGCGATGATGCGTTCGTGCAGCTTCGGCAGCACGCGGCGCGGCTCGACATGGCCCTCGCCGTGGAAAAACAGCGCGTCGCGAAAACGGCCCTCGAGCGAGGGTTCGAGCTCGGCGAGCGCCTGTGCATCGAGCCGCTGGTGGCCGGTCGTCAGCCGCGCAAAACGCTCGAAATCGTTGCGCTCGCGCGGAAGCGCCACCACCAGCGAGCCGTTGAAGGGAGTGTCCGGCAATTCGCGGCGCCATAAATCGAGCGCGCGCAGGCCAAGCCGGC
>CALROE020000310.1:0-5164 GCA_943369715.1 Bradyrhizobium ivorense | reverse complement strand
GGGATCGAATTTCCCCTGCTCGCCTTCAGCCATTGCCGCGACGTTGTGGCGGCCGTCAGCCGCGCCGGCGGTTTCGGCGTGCTCGGCGCGACGGCACATTCGCCCGAGTCGATCGAGCAGGAACTGAAATGGATCGACGACCACGTCGATGGAAAGCCCTATGGGCTCGACGTGCTGATCCCCGAAAATATCTCGACGGCGGGCGAGAAGGACGTCACCTGGAAAGGCCTGGAAGCGCGCATCTCGCCGGAACATCGCGCCTTCACCAAGAACCTGCTGAAGAAATACGGCATCGAACTGACGACGACCAACGTCGCCGACAACCAGCCGCAGCCGTTCGATGCGCAGCGCGCGCTGGAGTTGCTGGAAGTATCCTTCAACCATCCGATCAAGCTGATCGCGAACGCGCTGGGCGTGCCGCCGAAGGCGATGATCGAGATGGGCAAGAAGCACGGCGTGCCGGTGGCCGCCCTGGTCGGCGCCAAGGAGCATGCGCTGCGCCAGGTCGCAGCCGGCGTCGATATCCTGGTGGTGCAGGGTACCGAGGCCGGCGGCCATTGCGGCGAGGTCTCCACCATGGTGCTGGTGCCCGAGGTGATCAAGGCGATCAAGCCGATCCGCGACGTGCCGGTACTGGCCGCCGGCGGCATCATGACCGGACACCAGATGGCCGCCTGCATGGCAATGGGCGCGGCCGGCGTGTGGACCGGCTCGGTGTGGCTGGCCACTGTCGAATCCGAAACCACCGAAATCTTCCGCGAGAAGATGATCGCGGCCTCCTCGCGCGACGCGATCCGCTCCAAGGGCCGCACCGGCAAGCCGGCGCGGCAGCTGCGTTCGGTCTGGACCGATGCCTGGGACCGCGGTCCCGACAGCCCGGGCGCGCTGCCGATGCCGCTGCAGAGCATCATCAGCCGCGACGCCTTTAACTCGATCGATCGCGCCGCCGCATCCGGCAACAAGCAGGCGCGTGACCTCGTCAGCTATTTCGTCGGCCAGGGGGTCGGGCTGATCGACAGCGTCAAATCGGCAGGCGCCGTGGTGCAGGAATTCAAGGAAGATTTTGCCGAGGCGGTCGAGCACATGAACGCGCTGGTGGCGGAGTAAATTTCCGTCATTCCGGGATGGTGCGTTAGCACCAGACCCGGAATCCCGAGATTCCGGGTTCGATGCTTCGCATCGCCCCGGAATGACGACTAAACAACGAATTGATTGTCTGAACTAGAGAAACAAGAAAATGTCGAACTCCTCCCCTCTCTCCGAAGACCGCATCCCCGTCATCGTCGGCGTCGGCGAAATCACCGATCGGCCGAAGGAAATCGCCGACGGGCTGGAGCCGCTCGCGCTGCTGGAACAGGCGCTGCGGCGGGCGGAAGCCGACAGTGGCGGCAAATTGCTCGGTGACATCGGCTCGCTCGACATCGTCAACTTCCTGAGCTGGCGCTACCGCGATCCGGAGAAGCTTCTGGCCGCCCGGCTCGGCATCCAGCCGGCGCATCTCTACTACGGCCCGGTCGGCGGCGAGAGCCCGATCCGCTATCTGCATGAGGCCGCAAAGCGCATCGCGCGCGGCGAATGCAGCGTGGCGGCGGTCTGCGGCGCCGAGGCGCAGTCGACCGCGACCAAGGCGGAACGCGCCAAAATCGAACTGCCGTGGACGCCGTTCGCGCATGACGTCGAGGAGCCGAAGCGCGGCGCCGCGTTCCAGAAGCCGATGGCCGTCAAGCTCGGCGTGTTCAGGCCGATCACGGTCTATCCGCTCTACGAAACCGCGACCTCGGCGCATTGGGGCCAGACCCCGCGCGAGGCGATGGCGGAATCCGGCGAGTTGTGGTCGACCTATTCGAAGGTGGCATCGGAAAATCCCCATGCCTGGATGAAGCGGCACGTCAGCCCCGAAGAGATCACGACGCCGACACCGGACAACCGGCTGATCGCCTGGCCCTACAACAAGCTGATGGTGGCCAATCCGACCGTCAATATGGGCGCCGCCGTGCTGCTGACCAGCCTTGCGAAAGCCAAAGCCGCAGGGATCCCCGCAGATCGCATCATTCACATCTGGGGCGGCGCCTCGGCGGAGGAGCCGCGGGATTATCTGGTGCGCGACCAGTTTTACGAAAGCCATCCGCAGAACGCCGTGCTGAAGGCGGTGATGAATCTCGTCGAAGGCGACGGCAAGAAGTTCGACGCCATCGAGCTCTATAGTTGTTTCCCCGTGGTGCCCAAGATGGCGCGGCGGACGCTGGGGCTCGGCCCCGACGTGCAACCGACGGTGACCGGCGGCCTCACCTTCTTCGGCGCCCCGCTCAACACCTACATGACGCATGCGGCCTGCGCGATGGTGCGAAAACTGCGCGGCGGCGCGAAGCTTGGGTTGCTTTATGGCCAGGGCGGGTTCGTGACAAAACACCACGGACTGGTGCTGTCACCGCAAGCGCCTCAGCACGCGCTGGCGCAGGACACCAGCGTGCAGGCCGAAGCCGACCGCCGCAAGGGCGCAGTGCCGGAGTTCGTCACCGAGGCCAGCGGCAAGGGCAAGGTCGAGAGTTTTACCGTGCTCTACGGCCGCGCCGGCGAGGTCGAGCACGGCGTGGTGATGCTGCGAACGGCGGCCGACGCCCGCGCGCTGGCGCGGGTGCCGGCACGGGACAGCGCCACGTTGACGCATCTCACGAACATGGACCGGACGCCGGTGGGGTCGCTGGGCGATATCGTCGCCGCAGACGATGGCGTGCTGGAGTGGCGGGTGGGGTGACCCTTCTGCCCACCTCTCGCCTCCACACAAAATTGCAAGAACAACCCCATGTACAGAATGGATTGATTGGCGGCACTCGTCCCGGCACAAGATATAGTATGCCGCGGCTCCCGATGGAGGGCGAGGTGAACGACTACGCCCTACCCCTTGCTGCCCTGCTTCTCCGAAGCCGTCGCGGGTTTTGCGCCGGTCCCGCCCTTGTCGCCGGCGACGCGGACCTGATCGCCATCGGCGATACCGTCCGGCGGCGCTACGATGACGCGGTCGTCGGCCGAGATGCCCGAGCCGAGTTCGATATCCTTGCCGAGGTCGCGGGCGATGGTCACGGTCTTGAACAGCACCTTGTCGTCGGGGCCGACGGTGGCGACCCGCATGCCGCTCTTGTTGAAGATCAGCGCGCTGGCGGGGATATGCAACGGCTGGCTGTCGCGCTGCAGGCTCAGCCGCACATTGGCGTAGCCGCCCGGCATCAGCTCGCCCCTGGCGTTGTCGAGCGCGAGCTGCATGCGCGTGGTGCCGGAGCCGACATCGACCGATTGCGAGGAGGCCTCGACGGTGGCGAGGAAAGTTCGATCCGGATACTCCGGCATCGAGATCACGGCCTTGGCGCCGATCCTGATCGAGGGCACGTAGTTCTGGGGCACGTTGACGTAGACCCGCAGCCGGCTGATGTCCGACACCACGAACATCGGCGGCCCGGAGCCGCCGCCGGCATTGATCAGGGCGCCGACATCGGTGTCGCGGGCGGTGACCACGCCGTCGAACGGCACCGTGATCTTCTTGAAGCCCGCCAGTGCCTCCAGCCGCTCGACATTGGCCTGGCCGGAATTGACCGCGGCCTTCTTGTTGGAAAGGTCGGCGGTGCGCTCGTCGATTTCCTGCATCGAGACGAAGTTCGAGGCGAGCAGCGATTTGCGGCGGGTCAGCGTCGCCTCGGACAGCTTGGCGCTGGCCTGCTGGCTGGCGAGGTCGGCGCGCGCCTGCAACAGTTGCTGGTCGAGATCCGGCGCCTCGATTTCGGCGATCACCTGCCCGGCCTTGACCTGCGCGCCGATGTCGGCGCTCCAGCTCTTGAGGTAGCCGCTGACGCGGGCGAAGATCGGCGCCCGCGAATAGGCTTCCAGGCGGCCCGGCAGATCGAGGGTGGCGGCGAGCGCCCTGGCGTCGGGCAGCACCACCGCGACGGTCGGGACTGCCTGGTTGTCGGTCCATTCGCGCAGCTTGGCGCTGGAATCCTCGCGTGCCCGGATGCCCGTGATCACCACCAGCACCGCGGCGACCCCGGCCACCACGCCGAAAATGCCCAACTTCCGGCGCGACACCGGCGAGCTGTGTTCATTGGGCATGCGACGTCTCCGGTGCGGCGGCGCCCTTGGCGCCGTGCTTCCTGTGTACCATACTGAAAACCACGGGAACGAACATCAACGTGGCGATCGTCGCAAAGATCAGGCCGCCGATCACGGCGCGTCCGAGCGGCGCGTTCTGTTCGCCGCCCTCGCCCAGGCCGAACGCCATCGGCGCCATGCCGATGATCATCGCCAGCGCCGTCATCAGCACCGGGCGGAACCGGACGAAGCCGGCCTCGATCGCCGCGGCGATGGGGTCGCCGAGCTCTGCATAGCGTTCGCGCGCGAAAGAGATCACCAGCACGCTGTTGGCGGTGGCGACGCCCATGCACATGATGGCCCCGGTCAGCGCCGGCACCGACAGCGTGGTCCGGGTCGTGAACAGCATCCAGACGATCCCGGCAAGGGCTGCGGGCAGCGCCGTGATGATCACGAACGGGTCGGACCACGACTGGAAGTTGACCACGATCAGCAGGTAGATCAGCACTACCGCGGCGAGCAGGCCGAACAATAGCCCGGAGAACGCGCTGTTCATGGTCTCGACCTGGCCCAGCAGCACCACCGAGGAGCCCTTCGGCACCTCCGTCGCGGTGTCCGCGATCGCCGTCCTGACGTCGGCGGCCACCGCCCCGAGATCGCGGCCTTGCGGCGTCGCATAGATCTGCACCATCGGCCGGATATCGTATTGCGAGACTACCGCGCTCGAGGCCGTTCGCGAAATGCTGGCGATGCCGCCGAGGATCGGTGGTGTGGCGGTGCCAGCCGCCGTCATCGGCAACGTCTCCAGCGCGTTCAGCGAGTCCATCTTGTATTGCGGCGTCTGCATCACGATCGAATAGGACACGCCATTGTCCGGATTGAGGAAGAAGGTCGGGGCCACCTGCGCACTGCCCGCCAGATTGACGACGAGGCTGTTGGTGACATCGCGTTCGGTCAGGCCGACATATTGCGCGCGGGTGCGGTCGACATCGACATTGAAGCTCGGGTTGTTCGGCGATTGCTGAATGCGGGCGTCCGCAATGCCGGGAATCCGGCGGAGCCGGTTCAGCAGCTTGTTGGCATA
>CALROE020000309.1:0-5164 GCA_943369715.1 Bradyrhizobium ivorense | reverse complement strand
GCACTTGACTTGTCGCTGGTGCGGACGTGATCTAGGCACGCAGCCGGCGGACGTTCAAGTCAAATAATAATCGATTCCGCACGAGGGAGAAGACCATGCAGCCGCTCATGATGACCGTAGCCATGATTGTCGGCATCGGTGTCAACGCGGCGCATGCTGGGCCGTTGCCTGAGGCCCGGCCGGACGAGGTCGGATTTGCGCAACGGGGCTTGACGCGGCTCGACGATTTCTTCGCACGCGAGATTGCCAACAAACGCGTGCCCGGCGCCGTGGTCGCCATCGCCCGGGATGGAAAGCTGGTTCATTTCAAGGCCTACGGCCAGCTCGATCCGGCCAAGGGAACGCCGATGCCGCCGGACGCCATTTTTGCGCTGGCGTCGATGACCAAGCCGATGGCGGCGGTTGCCGGCCTGACGTTGATGGAACAGGGCAAGCTGCCGCTCAAGGCGAAGCTCGCGGACTACTATCCGGGCTTCGCCGAGATGAAGGTGGGTGTCCAGCAGCCGGACGGTTCGCTGAAGCTTGACGCACAGGCGTCGCCGATCTTCATCCACGATCTCTACCGCCACACCTCCGGCCTGATGTACGGCGGTCGCCCGGACAGTTCGAGCCCGGTCGCGCGCGCCTATCCGGACGGCACCGCACCGGCGATCGAGGGCGATACCCAGGCCTTGATCGATCGCATCACCAAGCTGCCGCTGGCGCACCAGCCGGGCAAGGTTTTCGAGTACGGGTTTTCGATCGACGTGCTCGGCGCGGTGGTCGAGAAGGTGAGCGAGCAGCGCCTCGGCGACTACCTGGCCGGCAATGTGTGGCAACCGCTCGGCATGAAGGACGCTACGTTCCGACCGAGCGAGGCGCAGCGTCCGCGTCTGGCCCGGCCCTTTCCCAACGACCCGCTGACGGGCAAGCCGCAGGCCATCAAGCTATTGGACACGCCGACGAAGTCGGACTGCGGCGGCGCCTGCGCCTTTGCCACCGTCGGTGACTATCTGCGCTTTGGTCAAATGCTGCTCAACGGCGGCGAGCTCGACGGCCAACGCGTTCTCGGTCCCAAGACGGTGCATCACATGATCTCCAATCACCTCGGGCCGGAGATCAGGAACAACGTGGCCAATGTGGAGCCGCATCGCGGCGGCTTTACTTTCGGCCTCGGCGTGGCGGTCCGGACCAGCGAGGGCCTGTCGGCGGTCCCCGGCAACCCCGGCGAGTTCTCCTGGAACGGCGCCTACGGCACGCAGTTCTTCGCCGACCCGAAGGAGCGGCTTGTCGTGGTGGTCGGAACCGCGGCGCCCGGCGAATTGCGGAAATACTACCGCGAGCAGGTCCAGGACATCGTCTATGGCGCGATGGTGAAGTGAGGCGTCAGAGCGGACCGAGGATGGCCCATCGCCGGTCGCAGAATTGCTTCACCGCTGCCGTGACACCGGTGCTGATGATATCCTGGCGTTCCCGCGAATCCATCGCGAGCTCTTCGTCCCGGTTGATGATGGAGCCCGCCTCCAGCAGGACGGCGGGCATCCGGGTTTTTCGCAGCACGACGAGCTCGTCATAACTGTAGACGCCGGTTTCCTTGTTCAGCAGCGGGTGGCGGTGCCGGCCCATGATGGGCTGGCTGTATTGCTCGGCATAGGGCAGGCCGAAGGCTTTCATTTCCTTGGCAACCAGTTCGGCGAAGGCGAGGCTCGTCCTGAAGTCCGGATTTTGGCGGGAGACGAAGACGGAATAGCCGCTGAAGCGGTCGCTGAAGCGGCTCTTCCTGCCATCGAATTCCCACTCCTCGAGGAATTTGGTGGGCACGGAATCGTGGTGGATCGACAGGAAGAGGTTGGCCTGCAGATCGTTGGCCGCGGCAACACGCTTGACCAGGCTGTGCCTGGCCTTGCCCTCGGTCAGCAGCAACCGGGTCTCGGTAAAGCCGTCCGCCTTCAATGTCTGCTCGATCCGCCGCGCCAGCCGATGATTGTAGAGAAACTCGGCGACGTTGCGGGCGCTGTTCGCGCCTCCCGATTCGGCGGTATGTCCGACATCCACGACGATCCGGAATTTCGCGGGATCGCAGGTGGGTCCGGCCGGTTTGAAAGCGGAAGGGCCCAGGGCGACCGGCCCCAGCGCGGCAAGCCTGATATTGCGTGGCCTGGACGTGGCGGCAGGCCCCGCCGGGGTAGCGCGTTTCGCCGGGGTCGCACGCTTCGCCACGGCGGCGTGCTTTGGCGGCGTGGCTTGTTTTGCCGATTTGCCGGGCTTCGTCGAGCCCTTGAAGATATCCGACAGCCAGCCCGCATCGCTGGGCTCGATCGGCAGAAGCACCAATGCGGCCATCGCGGCAAGGATGGTGCGGCGGCGGGGCCACGGCGCAAGGCCTGGGCGACCTGATTTTTCCCCTGAAGACGGCAATTCCTGCTTTCCCCGGCGTAGTCCCCTTGCCTCATGGCAGCACGGCGGTGCAAGACGCCATTCAGGTCATTATGAACCATCATTGGTCAAAGATAAATGCGGGTTGGGCGGTCACCGCCGATTCAACCCTTTGACCGCGCCGCCTTGATCTCGTTGAATAGGAAAAGCGCCTTTTCGAACTTGGCGTTGAACAGCCACATCGCATCGAGGATTTCGCGGAACGTCGCGGATGTCCTGGCCCTGTCGGACCGCCCATAGGCGAACATGCTGTTGTTGCGCAGATATCCCATGATGACAGGATCGGAAACTCGGTAGCTCAACAGGTTGCCGGACCGGAGCGCGGATTTGGTCGGGCTGGGAATGATCTGGATCAGCTCGAAGAGCTTCATCTGATCGATCGGATCGGGCAGCGTCTTCACGATCGCCGGGACCTGCGGAAAAATATCGGCATGCGCGTTCATCAGCGCGTCCCGCGCCGAAGTCCAGTGGTTGTAGCGATGATCCAGTCGGCCGACCCGCGCCTCTTCCTTGTCGTCGCGAAGGTTCAGGGCTGGATCGAGCGATGCGATCGATGGCTTGATCGCGGCCCACTTCCTTCGGCCATTTTGATCTTCGGACGGGCCGGCCTGCAGGCTTCCCTTGTATTTGTTCGAACGCGCGTTCCCGATGTTTTGGTTGCCGTTGGTCTCGGCAAAGAACAGTCCCAGGCTGATGCGGCCCGCCGCTTCGGCATCCGCGGCGCCGAGGCCCTTGGCGCGCGCAATGACCCTGCCGAGATCGACGACGTCCTTGAATGGCGTATCCGAGTTCTGCGCGTTGGCGGGCGGCGCCTGCATGAGAGCGAAAAGCTTGACGTACTCGTCGAGCAGCGGCTCGAGGCCGGCGTCAAAATACGCCGGCGGGATTCCGAGTTTATTCGGTCCTCCGATTTGGGACGGAACAACGTCGGTGAGGTCCTTGTAGGCGCTCATCATGCTGTTGCGTGCAAGGTAGAGCGCCTGTCCCGGCAGATTGGGCAGCGGTTGTTTCGAATCGATCTGCGTGCGCCGCTGGCGCAGGATCGATTTGAAATCGCTCAAGGCCTGATTGTACGCGGCGAGGGCATCCGATTGCGCTTTCGTGAGCGCGGCCGGCTGAGCCAGGGCAGGGGACACCAAGCCGGGATGACCGATATCGGCCGAAAGCAGCGACGCGACCGTATGGGCGATCGCATCAATGGCGATGGCGGCCGGCGGCATAAGGAAAAGTCCGAGCGCAAGGGCTGCCCTGGGCGCGGCGGCATGACTTCTCATTCCCATGTCAGTCCTCAAACGCCCCAGGGCATCACCGGATGCGACTTATTTACCGCCTCGCCGATCAGGCGGTGTCGAGTTCCCGCGCCTTGCCGTCGGCCGCCCATTCGGTGACCTGACGGTGCTCGTTGTCGATCAGCAGAAACAAGTCGAAATACTGGATCGTGGGATAGCCGCCGGAACGCGTCTTGACCGCCTCGCGCCATTCGTCGTTGTGCGCCTTCCTGGCGGCCTCCACCGACGGCCAAATGTAGACTCCGGCGCTGGTGCCCTCGTCCGTGCCAACTCCCAACGCGAAGTGCTTGCGCAGAAGGTCGCGGTTCGCCACCCACTTCGAAATCGTATGCTTGGCATCTTCGAGGACCCGCGCGCGGTCCCAGTCGGCAGGCGTCTTGAACGTCACAAATTCCAGAATCATGTCATGCTCCGTCGCGCTCCTTCAGCTATTGGGCGCTCAACGCAGGATTACCGATTATGTCCTCGCGGGCAACGTGGGAATCCGACGCTCGGGTCGCTGTTCGCCTGTTCGCATTGCGAGTCCGCGTTGATCAAGTGACTTCCGCTTCTGGCACATTTCTGACTTGGCGCGATGTCCGACTTGAGTCCGTTATGCGCTCCATAGTGGACATCGGCTAACATCCCGGCGACAGTGCCGACCCAACGCGCTTTTTCAGGATTTCCGCCCCAAGCGCGACAGTGAGTTGACGTCACTCACGGCTTGGATCGCCTCTTTGTGCGCATGCCGTGTCGATAATTCCCATTCTGCTTTCCGCTCGGCGCACCGCCACGGGCTCCATGCATCCGGCAGACGCGAGGTCGCCATCTACCACTCACCTGAGAGTCCCCGCGCGTGCTTTGACGGGCTCGAGCAGCGCCCAGTCGCCCTGCTCGAGCGTGTAGCCCTTGGGGAATGGCGCGCGAAGCTCCAGCCCGAGCGAGCGCAGCACGCGGTCGTCGCGATAGTAGCATTGCAGTACCACGCGGACGAGTGTCGCCGCGGCGGCGCCGCCGGTGGCGCGGAACTCGTTCGCTATCGCCTCGCGTTCGGCCATATCAAGCTCGGCCAGCGGCTTGCCGGCGAGATGCGCGAGATGATCGAGCGCGTGCGTGACCAGCGCGGTGTCGCGGCCGAGCGTCGCCAGCATGTCGGCCTGGATCGCGGGATCGTCCGCGCCGGGCACCTTATACTCGTCGCTGGCGGGAACGATCATCGCAGCGATGGTTTGGAGATCGTCGCATTGGAGGGAAGTCAGTTCATTTGCTGCGGACATGGCGGTCTCAATCGAAGAGGTTGGCAAGGCGTTGCTTCATCTGGTCGGCGACATAGAGCGCGATCGCCTGGATGGTCGAGGTCGGGTTCACGCCGCCACCCGTCACGAAGACGCTGCCATCGACGATGAACAGGTTCTTCACATCGTGGCAGCGGCCCCATTCGTTCACCACCGAGCGCTCGGGATCGGTGCCCATGCGCGCGG
>CALROE020000308.1:0-5178 GCA_943369715.1 Bradyrhizobium ivorense | reverse complement strand
GGCATAACCCCGACGGCATTTGCAGCATGGTGCAGGTCTGGCTGATCAGGCAACTCCACCCCCGACGCACTTATCCAAACGCGAATTGCCGCGGCCACATGCAACCGCGGGTGGCGAAATCCCAATCATTTCGCGGATTGCTCTAATTTTGAACAATCGTTGCTGAAATTGGTGACAAAACGAAAAAGATGGTCTACCAATGCAGCCTCAGGCTGGCCGTAAGGTTCAAGTCTGGTGGTCCAAGTCTCGGGAGGAGCCCTGGCGCGCACAAGCAGCGTCGCCCCGTCAATCAAGACGAAATCCAATATTGCGGGGAAATAGGGTCGACACAATTTTCAGAGCAGGGCTTCGCGCCCTGCTCTTTTTTTTGAGATGCCTGGGTCGAGACGTTCTGGAATCATCGGCTCACGCAACGAAATCGCGATGCAGCGCATGACGGCACCGGCCAATCCGATCCAGCACAGCTTTGAACTCGCCGCCGAGCGTTGCGAGGATCTGACTCTACTGGTCTATGAAAGGCTTTTCCGCGAACACCCGGAAACGCAGGCGATGTTCCGCAGCGACGGAAGCGAACTCGTCAGGGGCTCGATGCTGGCACAGACCATCGAAGCGTTGCTGGACTTCGCCGGCGAGCGATCAGGACGTTTTCGCATGATCGAATGCGAGGTGCAGTCGCACGACGCCTACGGCACGCCGCGCGAACTGTTCGGCAAGTTCTTCGGCGTGATCGCGGCGACGATGCGCGAGATGCTCGGCAACGAATGGTCGCCCGAGATCGATGCCGCGTGGCGAAACCTGCTCGATGAAATCGATCGCCTCGTCGCGACGAGCCAGGCGCAAATCGAAGCCTGACGTCCTCAATCCCGCTCCAGGAAATTCGAACCGATGTCGGCTTTCTTCTTGATCGGATCGTAATCACAATAGACGCCGTCGGCAACGAGCGTGTAGTTCGCAATGACAGTGTATTTGTCGGGCCGGACCGAGTTCAATCCGACCACCGCCGTCCTGGTCCCGGTATTCCATTTGAACGGCGTCGTGCTCGGCGCCCTCTCGCAGGCCGCCACCGCCTCGGCAAAGACATAGCCTTCGACAAAGGCTTTTATGGTCCGCAACTGGCCCAGCGTTTTCCAGTTCATGTAGAAGGCGCCCGCGAGGGCTGCAATCAACAGCAGCAAAACCCCGGCAACAATCCTTTGAAACGTCATTTTCATTTCTCCCGGCCCGCGAGCTTAGTACAGGGCTATCGAGCGATTCAATGCTTTCCGGACTTGTCGCGTGCGTTGAATTGGGCGTGCGTCAAGTCCATAACAGCAACAAAGACGAGGAGCATCACAGTGAGCCTGGGTGGAATTACCAACCTCGATTATACGGTCCTGTTGTGCAACAGGATGGATGAAACGCGGGCATTTTACCGCGACGTCATGAAATTTCCGGTCGAAACCGACCGCGCGCATTGGGTCAGTTTTCGCGTCGGCGCCGCGCTCTTGACGCTGCGGCCACGCACGGCATGGACCGTCTGCGACGACGGCAAATCAATTCCCGGATCGGCGGCGGTTCAGCTGGCGTTTCGCGTTCCGCCGCCCGAGGTCGACGCCTGCCATGCGGAATTGGTCGCCAGGGGTGTGCCGATCCTGAGGGGGCCGACCGATCTGCCGGACTGGCGCCACCGCACGCTGTTCTTTCGCGACCCCGAGGACAACATCATCGAGATCTACGCGGAGTATTGAAGGCGATGCCAACACCGCTCGTCGCACGGCGGCGCGCTTTTCTTCTCCCCTCCTCCCGCGAAGCGGTGGGGAGGGGTCGGGGGTGGGGGGGTCTATCGGCGCATTCGACTGGCAGCGAATTTGCGGAGACACCCCCCACCCCCGACCTCGAGAGCGAGCTTCGCTCGCCTCGGACCCCACCACGCGCAAGGGCGCGTGGGAGGAGGGGAGAAGAGTGTCGCTCTACGTCTCAGATTGAGGGTCGCCGGAGGTCTTTTCGCCGGAGGTCTTGCGGGCCTGCGCCGCGAGTCGCTCCAGCGCCACCACTTCGCGCAACCATTGTTTTTTTGGCTTGGCCGGAAATCCGCCCCAGAACTGTCCGGCGGGAACGTTCTCGTAAATGGTGGATCTCGACGCCGTGATCGCGCCCTTGCCGACGGTGATGTGCGGGATGATGCCGGTGCGCGGCCCGAGCACGACGAAATCCTCCAGCGTCACGCTGCCGCTGAGGCCGGATTGCGCGACGATGATGCAATGGCGGCCGACGATGCAGTTGTGGCCGATCTGGCAGAGATTATCGATCTTGGTTCCCTCGCCGATCACGGTGTCGCGAATTCCGCCGCGATCGATCCGCGTGCCCGAGCCGATCTCGACGTCGTCATGGATCACCACGCTGCCGACCTGCGGAACCTTGGTATGGCCGTCGGCGCTCAGCAGATAGCCAAAACCGTCCTGGCCGATATCGCATCCGGGGTGGATGACGACGCGGTCGCCGAGACGGCTGTGGGTTACCGTGCAGTTGGCCCCGATCGCGCAATCGCTTCCGATCCGCACATTCGGGCCGATCACGGCGTGCGCGCCGATCAGAGTACCGGCGCCGATGGTGGCGGACGGCCCGATCACCGCGAACGGATCGACCGTGACGCCCGCTCCCAGCTGCGCCGTCGGATGCACCATCGCGCCTGGCGAGACGCCCACAGTGTCGAACATCGAAGCCGGACGCAGCGCGCCGCTGTAGATCTTGCGCGCGACCGCGACAAAGGCGTCATATGGTTTTCGCACGCGCAGCACTGCGACGTCAGCGGGGGCATGGCGGACGAAACGCTCGCTGGTCAGCAGGACCCCGGCCCGGGTCGATTGCAGCGAAGCGACGAATTTGGTTTCGGAAACGAAGGTGAGATCGGTTGCCGTAGCCTGATCCACCGGCGCGATGCCACTGACGCGGCGGGAGAGGTCGGCTCCCTCGCACGGCTCGGCCCCCGTCAATGCGGCAATCTCGGCGACGCTGAAATCCGCGGCGCGCGCAAAAAAATTGAACTCGGTCACAATCCCCGCCCCCTCAGGCGGCACTACATAACCCGCCAGCGCGCCATCCCCAAGCCTAATCCGGCGAGGGCGCGGGTTCCCGCTTGCCTCTCCCCGCAAGCGGGGAGAGGTCGGATCACATCGCAGATGTGATCCTGGTGAGGGGGTACAGGTCTTTCAATTGACACCAGTCGCGCGGAGAGTCCCCCTCACCCCGCAAGCGAGGCGAGAGAGAAGCAAAACTACCGCTTGATCTGCGCCTTCAGCGTATCCTCGACCACGCGGTCGAACGACGACGCCTTCGGCGGCGCCTTGGCTTGCGCTTCGGCGACGAATTTGTCGCGCTTGACCACCAGCGCGCCGAGCTTTTCGTTCAACGCCTTGCGCTGGTTCATCTGCTTGTTGACTTCATCCATGCGATGCTCCGGCTTCATCGCGCGGAGATTTTCCGGCAAATCATCGTCCTTGATTGCGGAGAAACTGGTGCGGCCCGCCTTGAGGTCGCTGACCAGGTCGCCGTCGCCGGTGACGGCCTCCGACGACCTCTTGGCGCGCTTGTTGAGATAGCTCGCCATCTCGGACGCCTGCGCGGGCGCTGCGGCCGCCACCTCGCTCAATTGCCGGGTCTTGTCCTCGGTGCGCTTCTGCAGCGCGCGCGGACCGTAGGGGATCACGGTGCCGTTGATTTCGCGCTGCAGGATGATGATGTCCTCGTCATAGGGCGTCTCGATGATGACGACCTGGCCGCCGTCCTGCGGGATCGGAATGAAGCGGCCGTTGCCGTTCTGCGCGATATCGCGCCACACCCGCTCGGTGTCGCGCGCGCTGCCGGCCAGCACCGCGTTGACGATGATGTCCTTCTGCTTCGCCACCGCCAGCGTAACAGGATATTTGGTGTCCTGCGCGTAATCCATATGCGGCGGCGCGTCGCCGACCAGGAACACGATCCGCCTGGTGTCGCCGGAGAGCGTCCAGCGCAGTTTGTTGACGGTGACGTCGAGCGCCTCGTTGACGCTTTCGGGCCAGTCGCCGCCGCCGCGCGCCTTCATCTCCAGCAGATTGGCGTAGAGGTCCTGGATGTCGGTGGTGAGGTCGAACGTCCGGGTGACGTAGTCGTCGCCGATGTCGCGATAGGCGACGAGACCCATGCGGATATCGGCGTCGGGATTGCTATCCACGATCGCGGTCGCGATCGACCAGATCTTGCGCTTGGCGCCCTCGAGCAGGCCGCCCATCGAGCCCGTGGTGTCCAGCACGAACGCGACCTCGACGGTGGGTTTTGCGACGGCTGCCGAAAGACCCGCAGAAAGCGGCAAGATAGCGAGCGCGAAAGCCAGCGCGCGAACGGTGATGACTGACATGTTGTTCTTTCTCCTCCGGTGTTTCGTCCCCTGGAACCCAGAGTTCCCCGGCTTCACGGTTGGCTGAGGTCCAAATCAAGGCCGGGCCGGTACGAAATTGCGGCTGAGTTGGCGCATCCGGTTAATGGCGGCCGGCGCAAAATCGGTTAGGCTGCGCGTATGGAATCGCCCTCCCGCCAAATCAGCCTCGTGCCGCCATTGGACCGTCGACAGTCGGAGACGGCGCTGGCGATCGCGCGCGGCACCGCGCGGCTGCTGCGCTCGCTGGGATTTTCCTGCATCAGCGAACTGCCGCTGCCGTCGGGACGGCGCGCCGATCTGGTGGCGCTGAACGAGCGCGGCGAGATCTGGATCGTCGAGATCAAATCCTCGGTGGAGGATTTGCGCGCCGACCAGAAATGGCAGGATTACCGCGCCCATTGCGACCGGCTGTTCTTCGCCTTCACCCGGGATTTGCCCTGCGAGATTTTCCCGGCGGAAACCGGCCTGATCGTGGCCGACGCCTATGGCGCGCATCTGCATTGCGAGGCGCCGGAGCACCGCCTGCCGGCGCCGACCCGCAAGCTGATGACGGTCCGCTTCGCGCTGGCTGCGGCGCAACGCATCAACAGGCTGGTCGATCCGCAGGGGCACAGCGAGTTTTAGGCGAGCTTTCTTTCTTCTCCCCTCCTCCCGCGAGCGAAGCGAGTGGTGGGGAGGGGTCGGGGGCGGGGGCGGGGGTCTATCAGCGGAATCACTGCCAGTAATACGCGCTCACGACTCGCAGCGAATTTGCCGAAGCACCCCCCACCCCCAACCCCTCCCCG
>CALROE020000307.1:0-5193 GCA_943369715.1 Bradyrhizobium ivorense | reverse complement strand
TGTTAAGCTGTAACCCCTCACCCGGCGCTTCGCGCCGACCTCTCCCAAAGGGAGAGGTGGTGGTACCGAGCGCGCCGCGCCGGCAGTGGCCTCAATCGAACAAACTCGGTGTGTGATTGACCACCGCGCCTTCGATCGCCAGCATTTTCAGCTTCGTCACCACGCCGCCATTGGCCGAAAACCCGCCGGGCTTGCCGCCGGCGGCGAGCACGCGGTGGCAGGGCACCACGATCGGACAGGGATTGCGCCCGAGCGCCTGGCCGACGTCGCGCGACAGCTCCACGCCACCGAGTTTCCTGGCGATATCGCCGTACGTCAGTGTCTGGCCCGGCGGGATGCGGCGCGCGATGTCGTAGACGCCGCGGTTGAATGCGGGAACGCCGTCGAGATCGAGCACGACATCGGCGAGATCGTTCGGCTTGCCCGCGAGCAGTTCGACGATGCCGTCGATCGCGCGCTGCACCTCGGCCGGCGGCGGCGCCTCGGCGAGGTCGCCATGGCGCTGGCGGATCCGGGCGCGGGTCTTGTCCTCGCCGCCCATCGGCAGTTGCACGGAATTGATACCGCCCGGCCCCCATGCAATGCCGCAGCGGCCGATTGATGTGTCGAATATCGCAAAGCTATGGCCGGACATGGCTGGCTCCAATCCTGTGGCTCCATGTTTGAGCTTGATGCTGACCGGGAAGATAGGCTTGGAGATTGTTGCGATCCACCCGGATTCCGGGGGAACATGGCAGTGTCCCATGGGAAAAGCTGGTCGTCGCCGGGCAAGCCCGCGTATGACATCCGCGCGCCCTGCCCAAAGCTACTCCACCCAGCGAGTCCTCCATGCAAACCCTTCGCGTCAACGGATACGACATGGCCTATCTCGAGGTCGGCCGGGGCCCGCCGCTGGTCTGCGTGCACGGCTCGCTGTGCGATTTCCGGATCTGGTCGGCGGTGCTCGGGCCGCTGACGACGAAGCATCGCGTGATCGCGGTGTCGCTGCGGCACTTCTTTCCCGAGCATTGGGACGGCGTTGGCGATACCTATTCGATCGCGCAGCATGTCGACGACGTCATCGGCTTCATCGAGCAGCTCGACAGCAAACCGGTCGACCTGATGGGGCATTCGCGCGGCGGACACATTTCGTTTCGGCTGGCACAGCGGCGTCCTGACCTGTTGCGCCGGCTGATCCTGGCCGAACCCGGCGGCGAACTCGACGCCACGCTCGATCCCGACTTCAAGGGCGGGCCCTCACCACTGGCGGCGCGGTTCGCGGCATCGGCGGAAAAAATCGCGGCCGGCGATATCGACGGCGGACTTTCGTATTTCCTGGACACGCTGGAAGGCCCCGGCGCCTGGAACCGGCTGCCGGCGTCGCCGAAGCAGCTGCTGCGCGACAACGCGATGACGCTGATCGGCCAGGTCCGCGACAACCGTCCGCCATTTTCCAAAGCCGATGCCGAGGCGATCCGGACGCCGACCTTGTTCATCGGTGGCGGCAATACCAAGGGCACGCTGCCGCAGGTGCTGCGCGCGCTGGCGGCGCATGTGGCAGGCTCCACGACGGCCATGATCCCGGGCACCACGCATCCGATGTTCGAGCAGGCGCCGCAGAAATATTGCGAGATCGTGCTGGAGTTTCTGGCGGCGAATTGATCGCACCTGAGGCTCCGCCCGCCTTGCCGTGGCCGACTTTATCTACTATAAGAGACGAATGTCAATTATAGTAGACGACACCGGAGCCCGGATCGCGCGCCGGCTGCGGCTGGAGCGGGACGCGCGTGGCTGGTCGCTGGCGGATCTGGCCGAACGATCCGGCGTCTCCAAGGCCACCATCAGCAAGATCGAACGCGAGGAATTGAGCCCCACCGCGGTGATCCTGGTGCGTCTCGCCAGCGCCTTCGACCTGACGCTGGCGGGCCTGCTGGTGCGTGCCGAAGGCGAAGGCACCCAGCCGCTGCTGTCGCGCGCCGCCGACCAGCCGGTGTGGCGTGATCCCGCGACCGGCTATTCGCGCAAACAGGTGTTCGGCCGGCCCGACCATCCCGTCGAAATCATCCAGGTCGAAATGCCCGCCGGCAAAAGCGTCGTGCTGCCGGCCTCCTCCTACGCGCGAATCCGACAGGCGGTCTGGGTGCAATCAGGCCAACTCGTCATCACCGGGAATGGCGAACGCAGCGTGCTGGCCAAAGGCGACTGCCTCGGCTTCGGCGCGCCTGCGGAAACCACCTTCGCCAATGAAACCAATTTCCCCTGCCTTTATCTCGTCGCTCTGGCACGGAGCTAACACGATGTCCGTCATCGAGATCAGCGCTCTCCATGCCTCGCCCGATATTCTGAGAATGCTGAGCGAGATCCTGATCGAGACGGTCGCGCATGGTGGATCGGTCAGCTTCATGCATCCGCTGCAGCCGGAAGCGGCCGATGCCTTCTGGCACGACGCGCTGGCCGCGGCCGGCCGCGACGAGCGGATCATTCTCGGCGCCTGGGACGGCGATGTGCTCGCCGGCACCGTCACCTTGCTGCTCGACTGTCCGCCCAACCAGCCGCATCGCGCCGAAATCGCCAAGATGATGACGCGCCGCAGCCACCGCGGCCGCGGCATCGCCATGGCCTTGATGCGGAAAGCCGAACAACTCGCGGTGAAGCGCAAGCGAACGCTGCTGGTGCTGGACACGGCGACCGATGGCGGCGCGGCGGGACTGTACGAGAAACTGGGCTTTACGCTGGCCGGAGAAATTCCGGACTACGCCTTCAAGCCGCAGGGAGGCTTGAGCGGGACGCTGTTCTACTGGAAGCGGATCGGCAGCTGAGCAACCCGCCGCCGCCTAAGCCGCTTCCTCGACACCAACGACAAGCGCCGTAGCCCGTATGGAGCGCAGCGGAATACGGGGTCTGCACCCGCCTCACACACATAGGTGCTGGATTTCGCTTCGCTCCATCCAGGCTACGATAGCGGGAGGCCCTTGACCGGGCCCATCTCTCCCGCTAATTCTCGAATACGGAATTCCGTATTCCAGCCGGACCCTCCCATGACCCCGCTCGACCCGACCCCGAACCTGATCGACCAGGTCTATGCGCGGATCCTCGACGGCATCGTCGATCGCACCCTGCCGCCGGGGCACCGCATCCGGCAGAACGAACTCGCCGAACAGCTCGGCGTCTCGCGCCAGCCGGTCAGCCACGCGCTGCATCTGCTGCACCGGCAGGGCCTCGTCGCCGAAAGCGGCCGCAAGGGCTTTGAGGTCACGCAACTCGATCCGGTCCGGATTCGCCAGCTCTACGAGGTGCGCGGCGCGATCGATGCGCTGGCGGCAAGGCTCGCCGCCGGGCGCGTCAAGACCGACGCGGCAGCGCGCGAGGATCTGGAGATGGCGCTGCGCGCCGGACGCGGGGTCGACGGGAACACGCCGCTGGCGAAGCTGATCGCGCTCGACGTCGATTTTCACCGCGCGATCTACCGGCTGTCCGGCAATCCCGCGATCGAGGAAATGATCGGGCCGCAATGGCCGCATATGCGCCGCTCGATGGCGACGGTGCTGGCCGAGCTGGATTATCGCCAGAGCGCCTGGGGCGAACACGAAACCATTGCAGCGCATATTCTGTCGGGCAACGCGAAAGCCGCGGAAGGCGCCGCGCTGGCGCATGCGCTCGGCGCCGGACGAATGACGGAAGAGAGACTGAACGCGACGGAGATAGCGGCGTAGCGAAAGCGCCGTCATTGCGGGGCGAGGCGCAGTCTCGAGCCGCAGATGTGCAATTGCACATCGGGGAAGTTCGAGATTCCGGGTTCGCGCTTCGCGCGTCCCGGAATGACAAAGAATAAGACCAAGGGAGAGAACGCCATGAAACTGACCCAGCAACAGATCGACGATTTCAACCGCGAGGGCTGGCTGTTCCTGCCCGAATTGTTCAGCCCCGAGGAGGTCGTGCTGCTGGCGCGCGAGGCGGAGGGCATCTACGACACCAAGCGCCCCGAGGTGTGGCGCGAGAAGAGCGGCGCGCCGCGCACCGCCTTTGCAGCCCATCTCTATAACGAGGCGTTCGGCCTGCTCGGCGCGCATCCGCGCATGATCGAACCGGTGGAGCAGATCTTCGGCGAGAAGGTCTACATGCACCAGTACAAGATCAACGCCAAGTCGGCCTTCACCGGCGACGTCTGGCAGTGGCACCAGGATTACGGCACCTGGAAGCGCGACGACGGCATGCCGCAGCCGCGGGCGATGAATATCGCGATCTTCCTCGACGAGGTGATGCCGATCAACGGCCCCCTGATGCTGGTGCCGAAGAGCCAGCACGCCGGCGACCTCAAGGCCTCGCACGACCTCGAGACCACCTCTTACCCGTTGTGGACGCTGGACGAGGAAACCGTGACGCGGCTGGTCAAGGACGGCGGTATCGTGGCGCCGACCGGCAAGGCCGGCGGCATGCTGCTGGTCCACGGCAACCTGGTGCATGGCTCGGCCGGCAACATCACGCCCTATCCGCGCAAGATCGTTTACCTCACGCTGAACGCGGTTTCCAACTACATCCGCACCCCCACGCGGCCGGAATACATCGCGCATCGCGATTTTACCCCGATCCAGACCGTGGATGACGATGCGTTGCTGCGTCTGGCGCGGGCGCACCGGCAGGCGGCGGAGTAAGAACCACATCCCGTCATTCCGGGGCGCTCGCGCCAGCGGGCGAACCCGGAATCTCGCGCTATTACTTCTGGATTCCGGGTCCACGCGAAGACGCGTGTCCCGGAATGACGGCAGATCATTCCAACCGGATCCCCTCCCCCCTGAACCTGCATCACCTTCTCCAGGCCCGCCGCGCGGCGGGCAAACCGGTCCGCGTGGCGCTGATCGGCGCCGGCAAATTCGGCTCGATGTTTCTGGCCCAGGTGCCGCACACGCCGGGACTGGAGGTGCCGCTGATCATCGACATCGACATCGACCGCGCCCGCGAGGCCTGCCGCACGGTCGGCTGGGACGAGGCGCGGATCGCGGCCACGGTATTCACCGACGACGGCGCGCGGGCGATCGCGGGAGGCACGATGGACGTCATCGTGGAAGCCACCGGCAATCCGGCCGTCGGCATCCGGCATGCCCGCGCCGCGATTGCGGCCGGCAAGCATATCGTCATGGTCAATGTCGAGGCCGACGTGCTGGCGGGGCCGCTGCTATCAGAGGAAGCCCGCAAGGCCGGCGTGGTCTATTCGCT
>CALROE020000306.1:0-5193 GCA_943369715.1 Bradyrhizobium ivorense | reverse complement strand
GACCCGGTTTGGGCGCGCGACAAGCATAGCGGCTTTGCCCTGGGCTCGGCGGGCGTTTTCCTGGTCATCGAATCCAGGGAGCACGCCGAGGCCCGCGGCGCCAAGCCTTACGCCAGGCTGACCAACGTGGTCACGGACCTGGCGCAACGCAAGCAGCCGGGCGCGGTGACGAAATCGCTGGAAGCGCTGTGGTCGAAGCTCGGAATGCCAAAAGACAATGGCGCCGTGATCACAGGCGCGACCGGGGTCGAACCGGTCACGTCAGAGGAAAAAGCATTTCTGGGCGGGCACCCCGGCTGCGCGGTTCGCGCCACCGGAACCTCGTTCGGCCACACGCTGGAGACCCAGTTTCCCCTGGGGCTGGCGCTGGCCGCGCTTTCGCTCTCGCGCGGCGCGCTGTTTCCGCCGAACGATCCGACCGGGCTCGAGGTTGAAATGACGAAGCCGCCGACCCAGATTGTGGTCATGGGAGCCGGTCACTGGCAGGGCGAAGGCATGGCCCTGGTCGAGGCCATCAAGTAGAGACGGCGTGGGATCGACGGGGACATCATGACAGCACCACGCGACAAATTCGGCAGACCGATCGTCGTCGTTACCGGCATGGGCATCGTCACGTCGCTCGGCGCCGGCAAGACCGACAACTGGAAGAAACTGACCGCGGGCGAATCCGGCATCCGGACCGTGACGCGCTTTCCGATCGACGGCCTGAAGTCGACGATGGCCGGAACGGTCGATTTCGTCACCGTCAACCCCTCTTCATCGACCGGCTTGACCGAGCGGCTCGCCGATATCGCCACCGAAGAGGCGCTCGGGCAGTCCGGTATCGGCAGCATGGGCGATTTTCCGGGACCGCTGTTTCTCGCCGTCGCCCCTGTCGAGGTTGAATGGTCGCAACGGATCGAAGTCGGACGCGCCGTCGGCAAACCGGATTTCGACGTCAACGATGTCCTTGCCATCAGCGGCGGTGGGAAATTCGCGCCGTATCATCACCGCTTCATGTTCGGCTCGGTCGCGGGACATCTGGCCGAGAAATTCGGCACCAAGGGATCGCCGATTTCGCTTTCGACCGCCTGCGCGTCGGGCGCCACCGCGATTCAGCTCGGCGTCGAAGCCATTCGCCGCGGCGAAACCGACGCCGCACTGGTGGTGGCGACCGATGGCTCGGTCAATCAGGAAAACCTGATCAGGTTTTCGCTGTTGTCGGCACTATCGACCCAGAACAATCCGCCACAGGCCGCCTCCAAGCCGTTTTCGAAGAACCGCGACGGTTTCGTCATAGCGGAAGGCGCCGGCACGCTGGTGCTCGAAAGCTACGAGGCCGCCGTCGCCCGCGGCGCGCCAATTCTCGGCGTCGTTGCCGGCTGTGGTGAATTGACCGACTCGTTTCACCGCACCCGCTCCAGCCCGGACGGCAAACCGATCATCGGCTGCGTCCGAAAGTCGTTGGCGGATGCCGGCTTGACGACCGAGCAGATCGACCACATCAACGCGCACGGCACCGCGACGCCGGAAAACGACAAGATGGAATATCAGGGCATCTCCGCCGTGTTCGGCGAGCGCGCCAAGCAGATTCCAGTGTCGTCCAACAAATCGATGATCGGCCATACCATCTCGGCCGCAGGCGCCGTCGAGGCGATCATTTCGTTGCTGACGCTCGAACATCAGCGGATCCCGCCGACCATCAATTACGATATTCCGGATCCCGCGATTCCCTTCGACGTGGTTCCGAACGTCGCCCGCGACGCGCGCGTCACCGCCGTGATGTCGAACTCGTTCGGATTCGGCGGCCAGAACGCCTCGCTGATTCTGACGCGCGAACCGATCTAGCGGCCGGCCACCTCATTCCGATGAGCCATCTGGTCCTTCGCACCAAACTTCGCCTCCGCAACGCGGCCAAGGCGCTCGGCGACGCCGCCGTCGGCGCGTTGACGATCGCCATGCTGCGCACCACCCGCTTCTTCGACCCGGTCAAGACCGCCAACCGGTTCGGCCGCGCGCTGCGGTTTATCGGCCCAAAGCTGCGCGAAGACCGGATCGGCCGCGAAAATCTCAAAGCCGCCTTCCCCGAAAAATCCCCGGAGGAGATCGAGAAGATCCTGACGGGCGTCTGGGACAATCTCGGCCGCATCGGCGCCGAGTTCGCCCATCTCGACCACATCTGGGATTACGACATCAATTGCCCCGAGAAGAGCCGGGTCGAAATTCCGCAGCGAACCCATGAATTGTTTGCCCAACTCAAGAATGACGGCAAGCCGGCCCTGATCTTCGCCAGCCATCTCGGCAATTGGGAACTACCGGCGCTGGCCGCGGTGGCGCACGGGCTGGATGCCGCCATCCTGTTCCGGCGGCCGAACAGCCAGTCCGCCGACCGCGCCATCGAAAAAATCCGCGCGGTGAAGATGGGCACCCTGATCGCCGCAGGCCGCGAGGCGCCCTTGAAGCTCGCCGAGGCGCTGCAAAAAGGTCAG
The DNA here is from genome assembly GCA_943369715.1 of Bradyrhizobium ivorense. Lineage (GTDB taxonomy): Bacteria > Pseudomonadota > Alphaproteobacteria > Rhizobiales > Xanthobacteraceae > Bradyrhizobium > Bradyrhizobium ivorense_A. Next base: position 2,725 of record CALROE020000306.1, on the reverse strand, counting down.
CACGTCGCCATGCTGGTCGACCAGTATCTCACCAACGGCGTCGAGGTCACGTTCTTCGGCCGCAAGACAAAAGCCAATCCGATGCTGGCGCGGTTGCTGCGCCAGGTCGACTGCCCGATCCACGGCACCCGCATCATCCGCCTCCCCGGCAACCGCTTCCGCGCCGAACTGTCAGAGGAAGTAAAGCCGGTGCGCGACGCCGACGGAAAAGTCGACATCCAGGGCACCATGCAGGCAGTCACCTCGGTGGTCGAGGGCTGGATCCGCGAATATCCGGAACAGTGGCTGTGGCTGCATCGCAGGTGGCGGTAGCAACCGACTACGTCATTCCGGGGCGATGCGAAGCATCGAACCCGGAATATCGAGATTCCCCGGTGCGCAATTGCGCACCTGAGGTCTGGTGCTTGCGCACCATCCCGGAATGACGGAGGAGACAGCGTCCGCTACCGCCCCGTCTTCACCTTAGTCCAGAGCCGGTTGATGACGCGCTGCACTGCCGGATCGCGCGCGGTGATGACGAACAGTTTCTGGATGGTGGCTTCGTCCGGATAGATGTTCTTGTCATTCAGGATCTTCGGATCGATCAGCTTCTGGCTCGCCAGATTGCCGTTGGCGTAGGACAGGAAATCGGTATTTTTCGCTGCGACCTCGGGCCGGTAGAGATAGTTGATCAGCTCATAGGCCTCGGCGACATTCTTCGCGTCGGCGGGAATCGCCAGATTGTCGAAGAACATCTGCGCGCCCTCTTTCGGAATCGCATAGCCGATCTCGACATTGTTTTTGGCCTCAGCCGCGCGGCTGCGCGCCTGCATGATGTCGCCGGACCAGCCCACCACGAAGCAGATTTCGCCGGAGGCCATGGCACCGAGATACTCCGACGAATGAAATTTGCGGACATAGGGCCTGATCCTGCTGACGAGATCGGCGGCCTTGTCGAGATCGGCCGGTCTGGTCGAGTTGGGATCGAGCCCGAGATAGCCCAGCGCCGCGGGCAGGATATCGTCGGCGGAATCCAGCATGTGAATGCCGCAATCCCTGAATTTGGCGAGATTCTCCGGCTTGAACACGATGTCCCAGCTGTCGATCTTCGCATCAGGCCCGAGCAGCTTCTGCGCCATCTTGACGTTGTAGCCGATGCCGGTGGTGCCCCACATGTAGTTGGCGCCGTAACTATTGTCGGGATCGTAGGTGGCGAGCCGGTTGGTCACGACAGGCCAGGCATAAGCGAGGTTCGGCAGCTTCGACTTGTCGAGCCTGGTGAAAACCTTCGCGGTGATCTGGCGCTGCAGGAAATAGCCGGTGGGGACGACGACGTCGTAACCGGATTTTCCCGCGAGCAGCCGCGTCTCCAGGGTCTCGTTGGCGTCGAACGTGTCGTAGACGACCTTGATGCCGGTTTCCCTGGTGAAATCCTCCAGCACCCCCGGCGCCATGTAGTTCGACCAATTGTAGAAATTGACGGTGCGCTGCTGCGCCTGCGCAGGCAGCGAACACAACGCCAGCGCCGCGGCGATCGCGGCGGCGAACGGGACGTGCGAGCGGCTGCGGAGGCGCATCCGGATCTTCCCCTTAACGGCGATGCACCGCGTCCGCCAGCCGTTCCAGCGCGGTGTCGAGCGTGGCATCGTTCTTGGAAAAGCAAAACCGCACCACCGACGTCACCGGATTCTCCTCATAGAAGGCCGACACCGGTATCGCCGCCACCTTGTAGTCGGTGACGATGCGCTTGCAGAACGCCTCGTCGGTCTCGTTGAGCCCGAGCGGCGACAGGTCGACCGTGAGAAAATAGGTGCCTTGCGATTTGAGCACCGGGAAGCCGATGCTCTCGAGACCTTTTGTCAGCCGGTCGCGGCTGCGCGCCAGTTCCTTGCGCATGTCGAGAAAGTAATCCGCCGGCTTGCCGAGGCCGTAGGCGACGGCGACCTGCAGATTGGGCGCGGTGGTGAAGGTGAGAAACTGGTGCACCTTGGCGGCGACGCGCAACAGCGGCGGCGCGGCGCAGACGAAGCCGATCTTCCAGCCGGTCAGCGAAAAAATCTTGCCGGCGGAGCCGACCTTGATGGTGCGCTCGCGCATGCCCGGAATGGTGATCAGCGGGATATGCTCGCGGCCGTCGAAGATCACATGCTCCCAGACCTCGTCGCAGATCGCGACCGTGTCGAACTCCTGGCAGTACCGCGCCAGCAATTCGAGGTCCTCGCGCGGATAGACCACGGCCGCGGGATTGAGCGGATTGTTGAACAGCACCGCCTTGGTCTTGTGGTTGAAGACGCCCTGCAGCGCCTCCTCGGTCAGCCGCCAATGCGGCGGCTCCAGCCTAACCAGCCGCGGGATGCCGCCGGCCTGGCGGATGATCGGCAAATAGGAGTCGTAGACCGGCTGGAAGCACACCACCTCGTCGCCGGGCTCGACCACGGCCAGAATGGACGCTGTCAGCGCCTCGGTACCGCCCGAGGTGACCATCACTTCGGTCATCGGATCGAGCTCGAGGCCGTGCCAGCGCCCGTAATGGGCCGCGATCGCCTGCCGCAGCTCCGGCAGGCCCATCATCGAGGGATACTGGTTGTAGCCGTTCATGACCGCGTCCGCCGCGGCCCGCCTGAGGTCCTCCGGTCCGGGATGGTCGGGAAAGCCCTGGCCGAGATTGATGGCGTTGTTGTCGCGGGCGGCTTGCGACATCGCCTCGAACACCGTGACGGGCAGATTCGCGAAAACCTTGTTCATG
>CALROE020000305.1:0-5196 GCA_943369715.1 Bradyrhizobium ivorense | reverse complement strand
GTTCGCGTCGCTCCTTGCCTTTCTCTCGGCCGGTGAGGATCGCCACGCGCAGCCCGGCGCGTTCGGCCAAAGGGGTGATGGTCTTGATGTGCTGGCGCGCCAAAATTTCGGTCGGCGCCATCAAGGCGGCCTGCTTGCCGACTTCGGTGACGGCGGCGGCCGCCAGCAGCGCCACCACGGTCTTGCCGGATCCGACATCGCCCTGCAGCAGCCGCAGCATCCGCACCGGCTGGCGCAGATCGTCGGTGATGGCCGCGACCGCCTCGCGCTGGGAGGTCGTCAGCGCATAAGGCAGGGCGTCGATGATCCGGCTGCGCAGATGGCCGTCGCCGGCGTGGCGGTCGCCGGCCGGGCGGCGCAATTGCGCCCGCACCAGTGCCAGCGCCAGTTGCCCCGCTAAAAGCTCGTCGAACGCCAGCCGCGACCAGAACGGGCCATCCGGCAAGATGTCGGTGAGCTCGACCGGCACGTGGACCCGGTGCAACGCTTCGCCGACCGTGGGAAATTTGCAGCGGCGGATCACTTCCGGGCTGATCCATTCCGGCAGCGCGGGCAGCTTTTGCAACGCCTGCACCATCGCCCGGCGCAGCGAGCCCAGCGCCAGCCCCTCGGTCAGCGGATAGACCGGATCGATACCCGACAGTTTTGCGAATCCCTCTTCATCGACGACGCGGTCCGGATGCACGATCTGCGGGATGCCGTCATACATCTGCAAGGTGCCGGAGACGTAGCGCTTGGCGCCGACCGGCAGAAGCTTCTCGACGTAGCCGGGTTTTGCACGGAAGAAGGTCAGCACCACGTCGCCGGTGTCGTCGCTGGCATAGACCAGGAACGGCGCCCGCGCGTTGCGCGGCGGTGGCGGGCGGTGACGGTCGACGGTCACCTCCAGCGTGACCACGGTTCCCTGCACGGCGTCGCGGATTTTCGGCCGCGCCCGGCGGTCGATCACGCTGGCCGGCAGATGCAGCAGCAGATCCACCAGCCGCGGCGTCTCATCGCGGCCGAGCAGATAGCGGAACAGCTTGTCCTGCTTCGGCCCGACCCCGCCAAGGGTCGTGACCGACGCAAACAGCGGATTGAGCAGAGCAGGGCGCATCGGCAAGACCTAAAACCGTTCCGGCCCGTCTTGCGCGGCTTTATGCCGCTCATCCACGGCTTTTTTCGTGGCGGCCTCGAAGCGATATGAGCATTCGAATCATGTCTTGCCTTGCCGGGGCCGGGAAAACCTTGAATATCCAGGCTGGTTCGCGGCTTATCTGGGAAATCGCGCTTCATGAAGCGATGGAGAATGGAAGGTTTGATGCGGCGGCGCGGCCTTGCTTCGACGCTTTCGGCGCTGGTTCTCGCCATCGCGGCCGGGTGGACGGGGGGCGGCAGCGCGCAGACGGCGCCACCCGGCAATTTCTCGCGGGAACGGCTGGAACGCGTCGGTGATTTCATCCGCAGCGAAATCGCGGCCGGCACCATGCCGGGCGCCGTCATTCTGATTCAGCAGCACGGTCGCCCGGTCTATTTCGAAAGTTTTGGGGTGCGCGACGTCGAAAGCGGACTTCCGATGACGCCCGACACCATCTTTCGGATCTATTCGATGTCGAAGCCGATCACGTCGGTGGCGGCGATGATGCTGGTCGAGGACGGCAAGCTTTCGCTCGACGATCCTCTCGCCAAATACATTCCAGCCTTTGCCAATGTGAAGGTCGGCGTTGAAAAGACCGATGAAAGCGGCAAGCGGCAGCTTTCGCTCGAACCCCTGAACCGCCCGATCACCATCGAAGACCTGCTGCGCCATACTTCCGGGCTGACCTATGGCTTCTACGGCGAGACCGCGGTGCGGAAGCTCTACGCTCGCTCCGACATCTACGAGGGCGATTTCGACAACGCCACGTTCGTCGAGCGCCTGGCGAGACTGCCGCTCGCCGACCAGCCGGGAACGCGCTGGGATTACGGCCACTCGACCGACGTTCTCGGCCGGGTCATCGAGGTGGTTTCGGGGCAAACGCTGTTCGAGTTCGAGAGGCAGCGGCTGCTCGATCCACTCGGGATGTCCGAGACCGCATTCTCGATCGCCGATCCCGCGCAGCGGTCGCGCGTCGCCGAACCGATGCCGCACGACCGTATTGCCCGTCCGGTCGCAGGGATCAAGGATCCGATCCTGCCGCTGCGCTGGGAGTCCGGCGGCGCGGGCATGATCGGCACGATTGGCGACTATGCGCGTTTCGCGCAGATGCTGGTGAACGGCGGCACGCTGGACGGCAGACGCTACCTCAGGCCCGAGACCATCGCCCACATGGCGACCGACCATATCGGGCCGGAGACCGGGATCATTCACGACCCGTTCTATTTTCCCGGCGAAACTTCGGGCTTCGGGCTCGGCTTTGCCGTGCGCACCGCGGTGCCCGCGAATACCAGGTGGGCGCTCGACGAATATCGCTGGGACGGCGCCGCCGGCACCTCCTTCTTCGTCGATCCGCGCGACGACATGTTCACGATCTTCATGGTGCAGGCGCCGTCGCAGGGCGGACGGCTTCAGACGGCCTTGAGGACGCTGATCTACGATGCGTTTGAACGGAAGAATTGACGGTATCCCGGACCTGCGGGGCGGCATCCGGGAAGGGCGGTAACCTGGAAAGCAGGCACCCCGCGCGCCCCGTCAAACCACGGCGTTTTGCGCGATAATCTCGCGATAGAACGATGCGCTCAGCTTTGGCGTGCGACGCTGGGTATTGAAGTCGACCCGGTAGAGCCCGAAGCGCTTTTCAAATCCGTCGGTCCATTCGAAATTGTCCATCAGGCTCCACAGGAAATAGCCCAGCACCGGCACGCCCTCGGACGTCGCGCGCTGCAGCTGAGTGAGATAGTTGCGCAGATACATGATCCGGTCCACGTCGTAGACGTTGCCGGCCGTGTCGGGCTGGTCTGCCGCCGACGTTCCGTTCTCGGTGATGTAGATCGACTTGACGTCCCAAAGCTTCGCGACATGACGCGGCCCCCAATACATCGCCTCGGGACCGATCTTGAGCCAGGCCGAGTCCATATGTGGAAACGAGGCGGGAAACGGCAGCGGCGTAAAGCCCTGGGCGTTATCGGCTGCAACGACGTAATGTTCGGGCATGTAAACGTTCAGGCCAACAAAATCGATCGGGGACGCAATGATGTCGAGATCCTCTGCAGTGAATTTCGGCGCATCCTTGCCGGCATCCGCCAGAAAGGCGTCGGTGTATTTGCCTTCCAGCATCACGGTCAGATAGCCGGCATTGAGTTCGCGTGTGGCGATTTCTGCAGCGCGAATATTCGCGGGCGTCTCGATGGCGGGGACGCAGGTGACGATATTCTCTGCCGGTCCAACCCTGGTTCCGGCTCGACCCTGCGCCCGGATCGACCGCACGGCGAGACCGTGCCCCAGCGCGACGTTGTGACGAACCTGGTTCAGCTCTGCCCGGGATAATTTGAGGCCGGGGGCGTCCGAGCCGTGGCCATGACCCAAATTTACAAACCTGGAGCATTCATTGATGGTGAAGAAGTGCTTCACCCGGTCGCTGAGGCGCTTCGCGACATGGCCCGCATAATGCGCAAATGCCTCGGAGGTTTCGCGCGACAGCCAGCCGCCGTGACGATCCTGCAGCGCCTGGGGCAGATCCCAATGATACAGGGTCGCAAACGGCTCAATGCCGCTGGCCAGCAGCTCGTCCAGAAGCCGATCGTAGAAATCGAGACCCTTCGGGTTTGGCGCCCCTGCGCCTGTCGGGAAAACACGCGGCCACGCAATCGAAAAGCGATAGGCCTTGGCTCCCAGCGCTTTCATCAACTGAACGTCATCCTTGTACAGATGAAAATGGTCGTTCGCGACGTCCGCATTGCCGTTGTTCAGGATGTTCCCGCTCTTGTGGGCGTGACGGTCCCAAATCGACGGACCTCGCTCGTCCTCGTTGACGGCCCCTTCGATCTGATAGGCCGATGTGGCCGTTCCCCACAGAAAGCCGCTCGGGAAGCCGGGACGGAGACTACGGTTCGCCAAGCTGTTCTCCTTGCTCGCGTTGGCCAAGCCGGACTCGGCCGACATGGCCGGCATTCCAAGCGCCGACCATGCTGCAATGCTGGCAAAATGGCGCCTGGAAAGTCCGTCGAATGACATCGGTTCACTTGCACGGGGCTGAGACAAATCTGCAGTCGAAACAAAGCGCAACCGCTACGCCCATCGCTTGAGGCAGGTCAATACCGCAACCTGCGAAGCCGATTTGATTGCGTTGGCCGGTCAAATCGACACGTCTACGGAGGGCAGGAGCCATTCCCTTTCGCACGCCGCTGGCGCTTCTCGTGATCTCCCTCGGCACGATTGCCGCGGTCTGGTGGTGGCTGGCCACGCCGGTCACGTTGACCGGCGCGCAGATCGATCCCGCGGCAAAACTGGATTGCGTGGCCTATGCGCCGTTCCGGGGCAAGCAGACGCCGAGGACTCCGGGACTGATCATCAGCCCGGAACAGATCGCCCAGGATCTCGCCGCGCTTGCCAAGATATCCCGCTGTGTCCGCACCTACTCGGTCGACAACGGATTGGACAAGGTGCCCGAGATCGCAGCCAAGGTCGGGCTGAAGCTGCTTCTCGGCGTCTGGATTGGACGCGACCGCCTCAAAAACGCGCTGCTGATCGACACCGCGATCTCGCTCGTCGGGGATTATCCAGAGGTGATTACGGCGATCGTCGTGGGCAACGAGGTGTTGTTGCGGGGAGAAATGACCGCGCTCGACCTTCGGGAAATCATCCGCTCGGTCAAGACGCGCGTGAATGTCCCGGTGACCTACGCCGACGTCTGGGAATTCTGGCTGCGCCACCGGGAAGTCGCCCAAGAAGTCGATTTCGTTGCGGTACACATGTTGCCTTATTGGGAAGACGCTCCGCCCCGCGCCGAAGACGCCGCTGATCATGTCGATGCCATCCGGAAGCGGATGGCCAGCGCCTTTCCCGGCAAGGAGATCCTGATCGCCGAGACCGGCTGGCCGAGCAGGGGGCGGATGCGCCACGGCGCGCTTCCATCGCGCATCAATCAGGCGCGATTCATTTCGGGAATTCTCGATCGGGCGAAGCAGGAAGACTTTCGCGTCATTCCGTTCGAGGCCTATGACGAGCCATGGAAGCGCCAGTGGGAAGGAACCGTGGGCGGCTATTGGGGCCTGTTCGACGGCGAGCGCCGCACGATG
>CALROE020000304.1:0-5204 GCA_943369715.1 Bradyrhizobium ivorense | reverse complement strand
GCCGCCCTGCTGCTGCCGGCGATCCTGGAACGCGTGCTGTCGCTGGGCCAGCGCAGCGCGCGCCGCCCGCTGGCGACCTGGTTCTGGGCCGACAGCCGCCAGCAACTCTCCGGGCTTTCGCTGGCTCTGATGGCGCTGCTGCTGGCGCTTGCGGTCAATGTCGGCGTCGGCACCATGGTCGAAAGTTTCAGCCGGACCTTTGTCGGCTGGCTCGACGGGCGGTTGGCGGCGGATGTCTATGTCAGCGCCAGGGACGACGCGCAGGCGACCGCGATCAAGGCCTGGCTGCGCGGCCGTGCGGACGTCGATGCGATCCTTCCCGGCGGCCGCGCCGACGTGCAATTTCGCGGCGCCCCGATCGAGGTTTTGGGGCTGCCCGACCATGTGACCTATAGCGAGCACTGGCCGTTGCTGGAAGCCGCCGCCAACCCCTGGGTTCGCCTGCGCCCGGGCGACGCGACGCTGGTCAGCGAGCAATTGTCCCGGCGTTCGAAACTCGGGGTCGGCGACCGCATCGAAATCCCCGCGCCCGGCGGCAACTGGCCGCTCGAAATCGTCGGCATCTATGCCGACTATGGTAACCCGAAGGGGCAGATCGCCGTCAACTACGCCGCGCTGACCCGGCGCTTTCCCGCCGTCCCCGCCACACGCTTTGGCCTGCGGGTCGCACCACCGCAAATTCCCGCGCTGCTCTCCGCCCTGCGCGAAAAATTTGGCCTGGATGACCGCAGCCTGGCGGATCAAGCCACCATGAAGGCCGAGTCGAAGCGGATTTTCAATCGGACCTTTGCGGTGACCGCGGCGCTCAACACCTTCACCCTCGGCGTCGCCGGCATAGCTCTGTTGACCAGCCTGCTGACGCTAAGCAATTCCCGGCTGCCGCAGCTGGCGCCGTTGTGGGCGATCGGCATCACCCGGCGGCGGCTCGCCGCGATCGAGCTGATCAAGACAATGTCGGTGGCGCTGATCACGGCGCTGCTGGCGCTGCCGCTCGGCCTCGCGGTGGCGTGGTGCCTGATCGCGGTGGTGAACGTAAAGGCTTTTGGCTGGCGGCTGCCGTTTCACGTGTTCCCGCTGCAACTGCTCGAACTGCTCGGCGTCGCGATGGCGGCGTCGCTGCTGGCCGCCCTGCTTCCGGTGATCAAACTGGCGCGGATGCAGCCGGCCAGCCTGATCAAGGTTTTCGCCGATGAACGCTAGCAGCAAAATATCGCGGCGCGCCTTTGCCGGCGGACTTGCCCTGCTCGGGCTCGGCGGCGGAGCGGCACGCGCGCAGGGATTTGCCGGGCTCGGCGAGACCGCGGAAGGGTTTGCCGCCGTGGTGCCCGGCAAAACCTTTGCGTTTCCCGCCGACCACGGCCCGCATCCGGAATTTCGCATCGAGTGGTGGTACGTGACGGCGAATCTCAGGGATGCCGGCGGCGCAGCCTATGGCGCGCAGTGGACGCTGTTTCGCCAGGCCACGCGGCCGGGCGCGCAATCGCAAGGCTGGGCCAACCAGCAGATCTGGATGGGCCATGCCGCCGTGACCTCAGCGGAGACGCATCGCTACGGCGAAGCTTTTGCGCGCGGCGGCGTCGGCCAGGCTGGGGTCGAGACAAAGCCTTTTCACGCCTGGATCGATGCCTGGGAGATGCGCGGGGGCGAGGCCATGCGCGATGCCATGCTGGCGCCGCTCGACCTCACCGCGTCGGGCGCCGATTTTGGTTTCGCCTTGCGGTTCGACGCCGACCGGCCACTGGTGCTGCAGGGCGACGCCGGCTACAGCCGCAAATCGGAACGCGGACAGGCCTCGTATTATTACAGCCAGCCGTTCTTCAACACGAGCGGCAGCATCAGCATCGGCGACAGACCGGTCGACGTCACCGGCCTTGCCTGGATGGACCGGGAGTGGAGCAGCCAGCCGCTCGCCGCCGATCAGACCGGATGGGACTGGTTCTCGCTGCATCTCAACTCCGGCGAAAAACTGATGCTGTACCGGCTGCGCCAGCAGGACGGCCGCAACGATCTCATGGGCAACTGGATCGCAGCCAACGGTCGCTCGGTCGAAATTGCCTCGGCCGACAACAGCATCGTGCCGACCGCGGTGACCGACGTCGCCGGGCGCAAGGTGCCGACCGGATGGCGCGTGGTCATTCCCGCCCGCGGCCTTGCGATCGAAACCACGGCGCTGAACGCGAACAGCTGGATGGGCACCAGCTTTCCCTATTGGGAGGGGCCGATCAGTTTTAGGGGCAGCCACGCCGGATTAGGATATCTGGAGATGACCGGGTATTGAGGCCAGGGACATCGTCATTCCGGGATGGCCCGCAGGACCAGACCTCAGGTGCGCAATTGCGCACCCGGGAATCTCGAGATTCCGGGTTCGCTCACTTCGTTCGCGCCCCGGAATGACGTTCGCAATTGAGAGGACCCTCACGATGTACCACTTCACGGCGCTCGTCACCTGTCTGGCCATCCTGTTCTACTTCTACACCGGCATCCATGTGTCGAAGGCGCGCGTGGCGTTCGGTATCAAGGTGCCGGCGACCTCGGGCCATCCGGATTTCGAACGGGTGTTTCGCGTGCAGATGAACACGCTGGAATGGATGCCGATCTTCCTGCCCTCGCTGTGGCTGTTCGCGATCTACATCAGCGATCCCTACGCCGCCCTGCTCGGCCTGATCTGGATCGCCGGCCGCATTCTCTATCTGACCGGCTATTCGCAGGCCGCCGCCAAACGCGGCCGGGGTTTTGCGGTGCAGGCGCTGGCCGCCACCATCCTGTGGGCCGGCGCGTTGGGCGCGATCGTGTGGCGACTCATTCAGGCGTCCTGACGGACGCCGGCTGACTACCGCTGGGTCCGCAAAATGGTCTCGGAAGGAAGTTCGCCGAAGAGCTCGCGATAATCCCTGGCGAAGTGTCCCGGACTGCCAAAATTGCATTTGAATGCGGTAGCCGTCACGCTGACATCGGGATCACCGGACGTGAGAATCTCTCTTGCGCGCCTGAGCCTCACCGATTTGGCGAAAGCCATCGGCGAATAACCACGACTGCGATCGAAAGCCCGGAAGATCGATCGCGCGCTGACGCCCGCCTCGATCGCGAGCCGATCGATGTTGATCGCGTTATGCCAGTTGGCTTCGATGAATTCCTCCAGCCGCCGGACCAGGCCAGGCACCGGTTCCTTTTCCTGTTGCTCCAGCAAGTGACTGAACGAATGGCGGCTTGCCCACAGAAAGGCGGTCTGCACCGCCTGCTCGAGCTCATGGATGGCGGCGGCAGGCAGCCTGCACGGATTCGAGTTCAGTTGCTGCGTCAGGAACTGCAGCAGCTGGAAAAGACCCTGTGCGCACGGCTGATCCGCGCCGATCGCGGAATCGAAGATCAGCGCGCCCTTGGGTTTGAAGCCGAGAAGCGCCGTCAGCTTTCGCAGCAATATTTCCTGATTCAGGCGAAGCGTGAGACGCCCATGCCCTGCTTCGCAAACCGTCCGCGAGGCGATACCGGACGCCGTGATCGCCAGCTGGCGCGCGCTGATATCGGTCGTGATACCGCCGGCCGACGTGGTCGCGCTGCCCTTCAGCGCGATTTGCAGGCGGATGAAGTCCGAGGCGAAATGATCCGCGGCGAGCTCACAGCTGGTAACGCCAAACGCCAGACCGATTTCCGGAAGCTCGATGAGATTGACGCGCGCCTCGAACCCGTCGACGTTCGCAAGATCAATCCGGGCCGCGCCGAACAGCGTCGATCCTACATGCCTGAGTTCCTCGGGATCGGAGGTCCGGAACACCGGAAAACGATGTAACGGCTCGGCTCCGTTGTCCGTCATCATGTGCGCCTGCGAGCTCCGTGACCGACCATGTCAGTCTTCATTCTTCCAAAGGAATCATACCAACTAATTCACGGAAGCAGATTCCAATTCCCCCCCGTAAGATTACGGGATCAGATGACGAGACGCGCGGCGGCCGCTCGAGAATTGCCACAACGCTCAAATTCCGCCAGTCCCACGAGACACTTCGCACGCGTTATCCCACCGAATACCCCGGCGATGTTCCTGGTGGTGGCGAGCGCATTCGATCCCGGACACTGCGTCACCAGCAGCGCCACCGCCGACTTACTCAGGAGAAAGCTGTTGGTGGTGCAGGACAAGGCGCCGAGCTCGATCCGCGCCACGTCGCGCAGCCGCACGGTGCGGCCGTCGCTGTCGGCCTTGACCACCACATCCTTGAACTGCCGGATATCCTTCAGGCGGTCGGTAAAGTTGAGGTTGGGCTGAAAGGCGCGGTCTGATATCGGCGGCTCCGCGATCTGGCCGCCGGTGATCTGCAGGTTCTGCGCGCGGATCGCCGCCACCACTTCGCGCGCGGTCATGCCCAGCGTCGCGATCTTGTCGGGGTCGAGCCACAGCCGCATCGAGTAATCGCGGGCGCCGAACATCTGGATATCGCCGATGCCGTCGAGACGCAGCAGCTGATCGCGCACCTGCAGCAGCGCATCATTGCTGATACGGAGCGGGTCGAAGCTGTCGTCCGATTTCGCACCCATTGGCGCGGAATCGATTTCATGCACCGATCGGAGGTGGGTTTCCGCCGTCATCAGCTGGAACTAACGGCGCGGGCGAGCGGGGCCCGATCACTAATCCGAGATTGTGAAGCAGTTCACATTTGCCGGTCGCGATGGGGGCTATCGGTCTGCAACCCCTTTTTCGGGAGGCAGCGATGCCATCCACCGATCAAGCGTGCGTCCCGATTCCGCTGTCCATCGATCGAGCCTCACGGGGTGACAGCCGTTCGCGATGTCACGCTGCTCGCGCTGGCCCGAGCGATGACAGCGGCCGATCGATCTCCGCTCCCGCCTCACCCCTGCCGCTGCCCGCTTGCGGATTGCAGAAATATGACAACCGCGTTGTCCATTTCCATCGCGGGGGACGGCCGCCGGCGCACGCGTCAAGGTTAACAGCAGATCACCGCCGCCGGCTGATAGCACCGCTTCCGGGAGCATTGACTCCAGAGGTTGTGCGAAATAATAGTGCAATCGACGGATTTGGTTTCCACCGAGTTAATTTTGCCTCCGCGGCTTTTTCACTTGAACATTTTCTGATCCGTCCGGGGGTGCGTAAGTCGGGGCGTTGCGCCAGGATGACGGATCCCACGATCATTGGTGATCTCTTCGTGGACGGGCCTGCTCCAAAGCAGCCGTTCTCCCGGCGGAACCGGACCGCC
>CALROE020000303.1:0-5207 GCA_943369715.1 Bradyrhizobium ivorense | reverse complement strand
GGTCGACTACGACGCATTGATCAAGTCGTGGCCGGCCACCCCGCCGAAGCGGGCTTCGCTGAACTGAGGTATCTCCACATCGTCATGGCCGGGCCTGACCCGGCCATCCACGACAAAGCGAAAGGCCGGGAGTGATCCCGGCCTTTTTCGTTTCTTCGTCATTGCGCGGAGCGCTTGCGACGAAGCAATCCAGCTTTCTTTTTGCCGCAAGCTGGATTGCTTCGCTTCGCTCGCAATGACGGCTGTGAGTGCGTCGCTCCCTACCGCGCCGCCACCGCTTCGCCCAGCGTCGGGTAATCCGTATACCCCTTGGCGCCGCCGCCATAGAACGTCGCCTTGTCGAACGCATTCAGCGGGGCGCCCTGCTTCAGCCGCTCGACCAGATCGGGATTGGAGATGAACGGTTTTCCGAAGGCGATCAGATCGGCGGCGTCCGCCGCCAGCACCTTGGTCGCGAGCTCGTAGTCGTAGCCATTGTTGGCGACATAGGCGCCCTTGAAGCGCCTGCGAAGTGAGCCGTAGTCGAACGGCGCGTTGTCCCGCGGCCCGCCGGTGGCGCCCTCGATGACGTGGATGTAGACAAGCTTAAGCGCGTTGAGCTGATCGACGATGTGATCGAACAGCGGCTGCGGATTGCTGTCGGAGACGTCGTTGGCCGGGGTCACCGGCGAAATGCGGATGCCGGTTCGCTCGGGGCCGGCTTCGGCCGCGACCACTTTCGAAATCTCCAGCATGAGCTTGGCGCGGTTCTCGATCGAGCCGCCGTAGGCGTCGGTGCGCTTGTTGGTGCCGTCCTTGGCAAATTGATCGAGCAGGTAGCCGTTGGCGCCGTGGATTTCGACGCCATCGAACCCGGCCTCCAAGGCGTTCGCAGTGGCGCGTCTGAAGTCTTCGATGATCCCGGGGATTTCCGAAAGCGCCAGTTCACGCGGCTCCGAGACGTCGGCGAAGCTGTTGTTGACAAAGGTCTTGCCCTTGGCGCGGATCGCCGATGGCGCGACGGGGGCGGCTCCGCCAGGCTGCAGGGAAGTATGCGAGATGCGGCCGACATGCCAGATCTGGATGAAGATGCGGCCGCCGCGCTCGTGCACGCGATCGGTCACCTTGCGCCAGCCCGCGACCTGTTCTTTGGAATAGATGCCGGGCGTGTCCTGATAGCCCTGGCCCTGCTGCGAGACCTGGCTCGCTTCGGTGATCAGCAGGCCCGCCGAGGCGCGCTGGCCGTAATATTCGATTGCCAGCGGGCTCGGCACCATGCCGGGAGGAACCGCGCGGTTGCGGGTCAAGGGCGCCATCACGAAACGGTTGGGAAGCGTCAGGGGCCCAAGCTTGTAGGGCTCGAACAGTCTGGTCGGCGTGCTCATTGTTTTCTGATCCGATACATTACAGGTGAAATTGAGGTGGGCATTGCCGGCGCCGGCGGCAATGCCGCGAGTTCAGACGTTATCGCATTCTAGCCGCGCACGACGCCGCCGAGATGGCCGCCGTCCAGAAACAGGGTGTGGGCGTTGACGTAGGATGATTCATTCGAAATCAGGAACAGCGCGGCATAGGCGACCTCCCAGCCGGTGCCCTGGCGGCCGAACGGCACCGTCAGGGCCCGGTCGGAACGGCGGCGGCTGGCGTCGCGGCCCATCGGGGTATCCATGAATCCCGGCGCGATCACATTGCAGCGAACGCCCTTTTCCTCGCCGGCCCGGGCGATGGCGCGGCCGAGCGCGATCTGGGCGGCCTTGGAGGATTCATAACCGGGGTTGCGGCCGTTGCCGCGCTGGCTCGCCATCGAGGACATCAGGACGATGGCGCCGCCCGGCGACATTACTTCCAGCGCCTTCTGCGCGAACAGCATGTGGCTGCGGACATTGACGGCATAATCCCTGTCCCAGGCTTCCACCGTCATTTTCGGCAGCGACAGTCCGGAGGAAACCCCGACATTCAGCGCCAGCCCGTCGAGCCCGCCGAGTTGTTTTGTGCAATGCTCCACCGCCGGGGCAATCGCCGCGGCATCGGAGACGTCGACGTAACAGGCAAAGGCCTTGCCGCCTTCGGACGTAATCTGCGCCACCGTGTTGTCGGCGGCTTCCTGGTTGACGTCGATGCAGGCGACCTGCGCGCCCTCGCGCGCGAACAACACCGCCATCGCCCGGCCGTTCCCGATCGGCGGTTCCTCATCGATAATCCTGCGCTGCCCGGCGCCGACCACGATGATGCGGCGGCCCGCAAGGCGGCCGTGGCTCTTGGCCTGGCCGAGTGCTTCCGCGTGCAGCGAGGCGGAGGGATCGATCTGTTTCGGGGCGTGGGTGGTGACGGACATGTCCTGCTCTCCCTGATCGTTTTTTGTTATTTGTCTTGCCGTCATTCCGGGGCGCGCGAAGCGCGAACCTCAGATGTGCAATTGCACATCGTAGTTCAACCCTGCGGGCTGCCCCGGAATGACGAGAGGAGTTTAACTCACCCCGAGAAAATCCCGCTTGCCGATTTCGACGCCGTTGTGGCGCAGGATGTCGTGGGCGGTGACCGCGTGGAAGTAGAAGTTCGGCAGCGAGAAATGGCTGAGGAACTGCTGGCCCTTCATGGTCATGGATTTGTCGGGGCCGGCCGGAAACGTCACGTCGCGGGCGTCGGCGCCGTCGAATTGCGCCGGCTTGAACGCCTTGACGTATTCGATGGTGTTGGCGAGCCGCGCCTTCAACTCGTCAAAGCTTTTTTCGGTGTCGGGGATCGAAGGGATTTCACTGCCGGTGAGGCGCGCGCAGCCCTTGGTGGCGAAATCGCAGGTGAGCTGGATCTGGCGGCTGAGCGGCAGCATGTCCGGATAGAGCCGGGCGCCGAGCAGCACCTCGGGTTGGATTTTCTTCGCCGTGCAGTGCGCCTCGGCCTTGGTGAGGATACCGGTGAGGCTGCCCAGAATCTGCAGGTACGCGGCAACGGAAGCGTCGTGGAAAGACATGTGAAGCTCTTTTCGTGTTGTGGAATTTGGTCGAATGCGCGGTACGTGTTGCTCGAAGTGGGGCCTCGGCAGGCGGAATACAACGCCTGGCGATTATCGGGCTAACGGATTGCCGCCGTTCCGGGTTGCGCCGACGCACGCGGCACGACCGGCACCCCGCGCATTCGCGCCAGCAATTCCGCCGTCGGCCATGAATCCGCCGGCAGGCCGTATTTGATCTGCATGGTCTTGACCGCGGTGCGGCTCAATTGCCCCATGATGCCGTCGACCTTGCCGACATTGAATCCGGCGCGCACCAGCAATTGTTGCAGCTCGCGCAGCTCGTTGAACGGCAGCTGCGCCACCGGCGCCGAGGGACGCTGCATCGGCGGCGCACCGGCGATGCGGGTGGCGAGATAGCCGGCAGTGGTCGAATAGATCAGCGAATTGTTCCACTCGGTATAGGCGGCGAAATTCGCATAGGCCAGGAACGCCGGCCCCGTCCGGCCCATCGGCAACAGCAGCGAGGCCGGTAAATCATCCGATGGCAGCGCCTTGCCATCGGGATAGGTGACGCCGTACTGCGCCCATTTCGAGCGCGAATGCTTGATCGTGAGGTCGGCCTGATCCCACGGAAGGTTCTGCGGCACCCGCACTTCCTGCAGCCAGGGTTCGCCGCGCCGCCATTTCAGGCCGTTGGCGATGTAATTGGCGGTCGAGCCGATCACGTCGGGCACGCTGCTCAGGAGATTGCGATGACCGTCGCCGTCGTAATCGACCGCGTAGTTGAAATAATGCGTCGGCAAAAATTGCGTCTGCCCGAGTTCGCCGGCCCACGAACCGATCATCTCGCTTGCCGTGAGATCGCCGCGATCGATGATCTTCAAGGCGGCGATGGTCTCCTTCTGGAACATCTCGGAACGGCGGCAGTCATAGGCCAGCGACACCAGCGACGGCAACGTATGCAGCTTGCCCAGTTCGGCGCCGAAACTGCTCTCCAGCCCCCAGAACGCGGCGATCACCGCCGGCGGCACCCCGAATTCCTTCTCGGCGCGGTTGAACGCTGCCGCATGCATCCGGATCCGCGCCTGCGCATTTTTTGCCGCGCCATCGGACGCCCTGTTGCGGGCGAATTCGTTGAACACCTGGCCGAACACGCGCTGGCCGCGATCGCGGTTGACGATGCTCTGATCGTAGACGAGGTAGGGTGCGGCTTCCGCCAGCGCGCGCTGCGACACGCCGGCGGCGACCGCCTGCTGCTTGAGGTCGGCGAGGAAGCGGTCGAACGACATGCCGTTATGGCACGCCGCGCCGCCGCGCGGGGCGGGGGCTGCGTTCGGTGCTGCCGCTGGCCGGGCCGGTGCTGCAGTCGGTCTGGCTGGAGCCGCGGTCGGTCTGGCCGGATTTGCAGCCAATTGAGCCGATGCTCGCTGCGGTCCCCCCAGCAGCGCCAGCAAGATTGCCCCGGAAAGCATCCATGAAAATTTTTGCATGCAGACGCCGCTTCTTTCTTGCCCGCCCCTCCAGGCGAGGGTGAAGGGAACGCGTATCGTTGAGGCAAACGAGGCCACGCTGCGACCGCTCCCGTCAAGAGGCGCAACCTCGCCCGGCGCATGGGAGCCCGCCGCCTGAGCGGGTCGGGGAGGCTGTTCCAATCGGTTTTGCCCGTGTAGGCTCCCCGGCCTGCGGACCTGGGCAAGGTGAGCCAACAATCACCGGCGGCCGGCAGATGAGGGAAACGAACCGACATGACTGAACTCCGATATCTGGCGCCTGCCACGCTCGACGAAGCCATCAAGGCGCTTGCGTCAGCCGGAAGCGCCGGGCGCATCCTGGCCGGCGGCACCGATCTGCTGGTCCAGATGCGTTCCGGCGCGGTGAAGCCCGGCGTGATCGTCGACATCAAGAAAATCGCCGAAATGACCGCGATCGAGCCAACCGCCGATGGCGGTTTCCGCATCGGCGCCGCCGTCCCCGGTGCGGTGCTGGCGGAGCATCCGCGCTTCGGCAAGGTCTGGCCCGGCCTGCTGGAGGCGATCAATCTGATCGGCTCCACCCAGGTCCAGGGCCGCGCCTCGGCGGGCGGCAATCTCTGTAACGGTTCGCCGGCCGGCGACAGCGTGCCCGCATTGGTCGCCGCCGGCGCCATCGCCACGCTGCAAGGTCCGAACGGACGCCGCGAACTGAAGGTGGAAGACGTGCCGGCCGGCCCGGGCCGCACCAACCTTCTGCCCGGCGAAATCCTGGTCAGTTTTGCCCTGCCGCCACGCCCGAAGGG
>CALROE020000302.1:0-5219 GCA_943369715.1 Bradyrhizobium ivorense | reverse complement strand
CTTCCGAATACCGGCGCGCCGGAGTTCGTGATCGATCTCGATGGGATCGTGAAGACTCCAGCCCCGAAGCGTCCGTTACAACGAACGCTCCTCCAGGCTTGCTCGCCGGCTCTTACGGGTGGTGCCCCACCCCGAGGCCGGCGCAAGTGTTTTGGGGGGCTTCACGGAAATCGTCGAACCGTAGGGTGGGCAAAGGCGCCTTGCGCCGTGCCCACCATCTTTTTCATCGGATATTCTGAAGCTTTGGTGGGCACGCCGTCGGGTACGCGCTTTCGCGCGACCCGCCCGCTTTGCCCACCCTACGGTTACGTCACCCCGGCCGATAGGCGCCGGTGTTGGGATCCCGCCGCAGCGTCGGAATGTCGTTGGCACTGACGGTCTCGGCGACCCGTGCCAGCCGCGCCTCTTCCAATTCCCGGTTGACCCGCTTGGCGGTGCGGTACGCCCAGCGGACCACGGCCAGACTACCCAGGGCGCCTGCAAATGCGATCAGCGGTGGCATCGGTCGATCCTCGTCGTTCATTAGTCAGCCCCGAGTGACAGTCTCGCGCAAGCCGGCGCTGGCCGCAATCGCATTATCCGGGGCCAAATGGCGCGGGGCATTCCGTCCTCAGAACCCAAATTTGGCCCAAATTGCCCTTGTCTCCAGCGCGGAAATCAGTTCGTCCGGCAGGCTGGCGACACCTTCCAGCGACGCCAGGGCGCCGGCGCCGGCCGATTTGCGGCCCAGCAGGCCGGACAACATTCCGCTGGGGGGCGCCACCACCGGCGTCAGCACCTTGTCGCCATAGCGGGCGCGCAGCGTCGAGCGCAGGTCGCCGATGGCGTCGGCGAGACCGAGCGAAACCGAGCTTTCGCCGGCCCAGTATTCGCCTGAGAACAGCATGTCGTCGGCGCCCTTCAGGCGGCTGCCGCGGCTCTGCTTGACCAGCGCGATGAAGATGGCGTGGATCTCGCGCTGCAAGGCCTTCACCCGTGCGACGTCATCGGGGTTTTCCGGCAGGAACGGATCGAGCATCGCCTTGTTGACGCCGGCCGTATACAGCCGCCGCTCGACACCGATCTTCTTGATCAGCTCCTGAAAGCCGAAGGTGCCGCCGACCACGCCGATCGAGCCCAGGATCGATGAGGGGTCGCAAAAAATCTCGTCGCCCGCGCAGGCGATCATGTAGCCGCCGGACGCCGCCACGTCCTCGACGAACACCAGCACCGGCAATTTCTTTTCCGCCGCGAGTTGCCGGATCCGCAGGTAGATCTGTCGTGATTGCACCGGCGATCCGCCGGGCGAATTGATCACCAGCGCCACCGCCCTGGCATGCTTCATGGCAAAGGCGCGCTCCAGCGTCCTGCTGACGCCGGCCAGCGACATGCCCGGCCGCAACGGTGTCACCGCGCCGATCACACCCGACAGCCGCACCACCGGCACGACGGGAACATCCCGCCGCAGACGGGCCGGAATCAGTTGCTTGATCCGGTCGACGAGGCCCGGCAGTCCCGCTCGATCACTAAATTGTTCACTCATGCCGTTACCTCGAATTAACCATTTTTTATCCCGTCATTGGCTAGGACGTGATGGCCCGCCGGGAGCGGTGGAACGTCTTTTGCCTTGCTGGCGTTATAGCTGCAATGGCGCAGCGGAGAGCGAAATGAAAATCTATCTGCTGATAATGATGATCGGTGCCCTCTTGACCGCAATTCACTTCACTTCTGCGCCAGAACAGCGGTCGGATACACGCCCGCAATAATAGTCCAGGCACCGTCACAGCCTCGCCAGCGGCAATACCCCCTTCCCCGCCAGAATATCCTGCACCTGTTTATTGGGCAGCGCTGACTCATCATTGAGCATCAGGCCGGCCAGGATTTGCGTCGGCGCCTTGCCGCCCTTGACCGCGCGAACCAGCATACGAATCGCAGGTCTTGCGGCGTCGCCGTGAACCGGCAAGATCGCGAGACTCCCGAAGCCGCGATCCAGCGCCGCCAGCACCTCCGCAACTCCGTCGGCGCGCCAGATCAAACTCAGCACACCGCCGGATTTCAGGATTCGCCGCGCCGCATGGATCCAGCTCTCCAGCGTCGAGGCATCCGCCACATGGGCCAGAGCCTTGTCCGGCGAGGCGCGGTGCCTGATGGCATCGTTGAACGGCGGATTCATCAATACGACGTCGATGCTGTCAGGGCCAAGCCCGCCGGCGGCGAACGCGGCGGCGGTGGACGCCACATCCAGCACGATAGTCTCGGCCGCGATCGCATTGGCGGCGGCATTTTCCCGCGCCAGCCCCGCGAGACCGGCATCGATCTCGACCAGCACGAGTTTTATTCCGGCCACGCGGCTGGCAACCGCGAGACCCGCGGCACCGACGCCGGCGCCGAATTCAACCACGAGATTCCCAGCACGAACCGGCGTCGCCGCGGCCAGCAGCATGGCGTCATGGCCGGCGCGGTGGCCGGATCGCGGCTGACGCAGCCGCAATTGTCCGCCGAGAAAGGCATCCTCGGTGAGGTCTTCGGTCAAGGTAATCCCGGTCAAGGTCTTGGCAGAATCAGTCATCGGCCCGCAGCTCGTGGGCGAGGCCGGCATCGCTGAGGATCTGCCGCGCCTCGCGGTTGTCGTCCTCATGGACCAGAATGCGGCGCGGCAGCATGCCGATCGAGCCTTCGAGCACGCTCATGTTCTGGTCCAGCACCAGATGGTGAATATGGGCGCCGTCGAGCAGCGCGCCGACCGCCGAAACCAGCACGATATCGTTGGTCCGAACCAGTTCCCGCAATTGTGGCGCTCCTTTGCCGATCCGCTGCAGGGTGGCCGGGCGCGTGTCAACCGCTACCTGGTCTTTACCTGCTCTTGCCGCATACCCCCGCAGTTTCTATTGTTATAGCTCAAAGGTAGTCCTGATAGGGCAAATGTGGAGACCAGCGTGGCGGTTATTGTACCTTTCGAGAGCCCATCGAACGCGACGATAGATGAGCTGGTCGGGCTCGTCGCCGCCGACATGGAGCGGGTCAACGCGACGATCCTGTCGCGGACCGGCTCGGAAGTGACCATGATCCCCGAGGTCGCCAACCACCTGATTTCCTCGGGCGGCAAACGGCTGCGCCCGATGCTGACGCTGGCGATGGCCAACCTCACCGGCTATTCCGGCGACGGCCATATCAAGCTCGCGGCCGCGGTCGAGTTCATGCATACCGCCACGCTGCTGCATGACGACGTGGTCGACGAAAGCGAGCTCCGGCGCGGCAAATTGTCCGCGCGCATGCTGTGGGGCAACGAGGCCAGCGTGCTGGTCGGCGACTTCCTGCTCGGCCAGGCGTTCCGGATGATGGTCGAGGTCGGCTCGCTGCGCGCGCTCGACATCCTGTCATCGGCCGCCGCCACCATCGCCGAAGGCGAAGTGATGCAGCTGGCGGCGGCGAAGAATACCGCCACCACCGAGGACGAATATCTCGCCGTGATCCGCGGCAAGACCGCCGAGCTGTTCGCCGCCGCCTGCGAGGTCGGCCCCGTGATCGCCAATCGCCCGAAGGCCGAACAGACCGCCTGCCGCTCGGTCGGCATGAATCTCGGCATCGCGTTCCAGCTGGTCGACGACGTGCTGGACTATGGTGGTAAAGCGGCAAAGCTCGGCAAGAACATCGGCGACGATTTCCGCGAAGGCAAGATCACGCTGCCGGTGGTGCTGGCGTTCCGCCGCGGCAATGACAGTGAGCGCGCATTCTGGGTCAAGGCGCTGGAGCGCGGCGAGATCGCCGACGGCGATCTCGATCACGCCATCGGGCTGATGACCAAACACCGCGCGCTGGAAGACACCATCAACCGCGCCCAGCATTACGGCGCCATGGCGGTCGACGCGCTGGCGCTGTTCCCGGCCTCGCCGATGAAGACCGCACTGGAGCAGGTGGTGGCGTTCTGCCTGGCGCGGTCGCATTAGCGACGGTGCCGTAGGGTGGGCAAAGGCGCCCTTGCGCCGTGCCCACCGCATCAACCGCCAGCTTCGAAAAAGATGGTGGGCACACTTCGCTTTGCCCACCCTACGAAGCTAGCAACGAACCGCCGCCGTGTGGCGCGCAGCGCTGAACTAACTCAACACGCCCGCATGCACCCACCAGCCGGGGTGATCGCGCTGGATCTGCTGCGCCGCGCGCCTAGCGTCGGCGGTGTTCTCGTAGATCGCAAAGCAGGTGGCGCCCGAGCCTGACATCCGCGCCAGCCAGGCGCCGTTGCTGGCGTTGAGCGCGGCAATGACCTCGCCGATTACCGGCTCGATGCGCGTGGCCGGGGCTTCGAGGTCGTTGGATCCGGCGGCGAGCGCCTCGACCCAGTCTTCCAGCGAGGCGCCGGCTTCCGGCCAGGCGGTGCCGCGGAACACGTCGGTCGCGCTCACCAGCAACTGGCCGTTGCGCAGGCCGAGCGCCTTGAACACGTCGCTGGTGGCGACGGGAATGCGCGGATTGACCATCACGCAGGGCATCTTGGGCAGGCTCAACGGCATCAGGGTTTCGCCGACCCCGGTCATGACGCAGGCGTTGGAGTGAAGGCATACCGGCACGTCGGCGCCGGTCAGCCGCGCCACCTCGATCAGGCGGGGATCGTCGAGCGCAAGGCCGTTGGCTTGCGCCAAAAGCCGCAGGGCTGCTGCGGCATCCGCCGAACCGCCGCCGATGCCGGCGGCGACCGGCAGCATCTTGTCGAGGGTGAAATCGCCGAGCTTGAGACCCGGCACGCGCTCGCTGAGCAGCTGCGCCGCCTTGAACACCAGATTGTCTTCGGGTTCGCCGCAGGCCTGCGCCAGCGGCCCTGACGTCGCAAGATGGAGTCCGGCGCCCGGCGTCAGGCTGAGACTGTCGGCGCAATCGGCGAACGCCACCACGCTTTCGAGGTCGTGATAGCCATCGACGCGCCGCCCGACCACCCGCAGGGTCAGGTTCACCTTGGCACGCCCCTCTTGCATCAACGCCGGCATAACCGACCCAGCCCTTCGATCAGCCGTGCTCAACCGCACTCAACCGCCCTTGCCGTCTTCTTTTTTCTTGTCCGCGGAGGCCGCCGACGAGGTGTCTTCGGGCAGCCCGTTTTCGATCTTGGCCTCGATCTTCGGCAATTCATCCGGCTCGGGCTTGAGGTCGCGGGCGTGGGCCCACTGGAATTTGGCCTCCAGGGTGCGGCCGACGCGCCAATAGGCGTCACCGAGATGGTCGTTGATGGTCGGATCTTCCGGCTTGAG
>CALROE020000301.1:0-5222 GCA_943369715.1 Bradyrhizobium ivorense | reverse complement strand
GCTTTCCACCTGGAACACGCCGACCACATCGCCGCGCGCCAGCATGGCGTAGCTCTTGGCGTCGTCGAGCGGCAGGGTCGCGAGATCGATGTCGATGTTGCGCTGCTTCAGAAGCTTCACGGCGACGTCGAGCACGGTCAGCGTCTTCAGGCCGAGGAAGTCGAATTTGACCAGGCCCGCGGGCTCGACCCATTTCATGTTGAACTGGGTCACCGGCATGTCGGATTTCGGATCGCGGTAGAGCGGCACCAGCTCGCTGAGCGGCCGGTCCGAGATCACGATGCCGGCGGCATGGGTCGAGGCATGCCGGGTCAGGCCCTCGAGGCGCTGCGCGATATCGAAGGCGCGCGCCACCACCGGATCCTCGTCGCGAAACGCCTGCAGTTTCGGTTCGCTCTCGATCGCCGCCGCCAGCGTCACCGGTGCGGCCGGATTCTGCGGCACCAGTTTTGTCAGCTTGTCGACCTGGCCATAGGGCATCTGCAGCACGCGGCCGACGTCGCGCAGCACGCCGCGCGCCTGCAGCGTGCCGAAGGTGATGATCTGGGCGACCTGGTCGCGACCATAGCGCTGCTGCACATAGTCGATGACTTCGCCGCGGCGGTCCTGGCAGAAGTCGATGTCGAAGTCGGGCATCGACACGCGTTCCGGATTGAGGAAGCGCTCGAACAGCAGGCCGAACCGGATCGGGTCGAGGTCGGTGATGGTCAGGGCATAGGCGACCAGCGAGCCCGCGCCCGAGCCGCGGCCGGGACCTACCGGAATGCCCTGGCTCTTCGCCCATTTGATGAAGTCGGCGACGATCAGGAAGTAGCCCGGATATTCCATGCGGGTAATGACGTCGATCTCGAAGGCGAGGCGCGCGCGATAGGTTTCCTCGGTCTCGCCTTGCGCGAGGCCGTGGACCTTGAGCCGATAGGCCAACCCCTCCTCGGCCTGCCGGCGCAATTCGGTGGCTTCGTCGCTGACGGAGTCGGCGGTGGCGGCGCCCACGGTAAAGCGCGGCAGGATCGGCTTGCGCGTCTTCGGGCGGAAGGCGCAGCGCTCGGCGATCTCGACCGTGGAGGCCAGCGCCTCCGGAATGTCGGCGAACAGCACCGCCATTTCGGCGCGGGTCTTGAAACGGTGATCCGGGGTCAGTTGCTCACGATCGGTTTCGGCGATCAGGCGTCCGCCGGCGATGCAGAGCAGCGCGTCATGGGCCTCGTAATCATCCGCCGTTGCGAAATGCGGCTCGTTGGTCGCCACCAGCGGCAGGCCCTTGGCGTAGGCGAGATCGATCAGGCCGGCTTCGGCGCGGCGCTCCTTGTCGACGCCGTGGCGCTGCAACTCGATATAGAGCCGGTCGCCGAACAGGCTCGCCAGCCGGTCGCAGCGAAGTGCCGCCAGCGCCGCATGATCGGCATGGAGCGCCAGCGAGATCGGCCCCTCCGGCCCGCCGGTCAGCGCGATCAGGTCCTCGGCGTCGCCCTCGAGCCATTCGAACTTGATGTGGGGCGCCTGATGGATCGGCGTCTCCAGAAACGCCCGCGAGTTCAGCCGCATCAGGCTGCGGTAGCCGCGCTCGCGCGCCGCCAGCAGCACGATGCGCGAAGGTCCGGCGGCCAGCGCGTTGCGCGCGGCCGGGTCCTGATCGCCGAAATCGACCGCGAGCTCGCAGCCGATGATCGGCTGGATGCCGTAGCCGGCCATCTTGTCGGAGAATTCCAGCGCCCCGAACATGTTGTCGGTATCGGTCAGCGCCAGCGCCGGCTGGCGGTCGGCCTTGGCCAGTTCGCCGAGCTTCTGGATCTTGATCGAGCCCTTCAGCAGCGAATAGGCGGAATGGACGTGGAGATGGACGAATCCGGCATTGGCGACGCTTGCCGAAGGTTTTGAGGTCATGGAGCGATCATCTGGCATGAGGGAGGCAGGCCGCCCTCACAGGGCCGACTCGCGCCTCAATGGTGATGCCTGGGGCCCGGGCTGTCCATGCGGAACCGCGCCACCGTGCCCGGCATCCCCGCTTTCCTGCCGGCCGCCTCCCGGGTCACTGCCTCAGAGCTGGGGAATCAGCTGCGCCCATACTGCGATCATCCCGACAAACAACGTGAGCGACGCCAGCGCCGCAGCCTCTTCCACAAAAGTCTTCAACATGCCCGCCTCCTGAGAACTGGAACATAAGAAGAACATTGTTCCTTTTTTGTTCTGGGAGTCAAGAGGCGGAAAGTGGGGCAGTCTGAAAAGGAACCTCTGTGGTTAACTCGGGGGCTGATAAGGCCAGCTGGCGCGAACGCCAATCCACCATCGTCGGTGCGACTTCGCCCTCAATCAACGCATCACGTTGGCCGCCGAACCATTTGATATGCCTGAACGGCACGCACGAACGTGAGTTGACGAAGCGCCCCCGGACCGGTTCTGGTTCCTGACAAGGATTCGACGAAGCGCGGCCGCGGCGGATGGAGATCTTGATGCGTAACCTGGTTCTGGCTCTGTTGAGCGCGGGTGGCCTCGCGATGGTTGGAGCCGCGCCGGCCGAGGCCGTCGGCACCCGCTATCCCTATTGCATCCAGGGCAACGAAATTCCCGGCCTGAGCCAGTGCACCTTCACCAGCTATGAGCAATGCCAGGCCACCGCGTCGGGGCGGTTTCTTTCCTGCATCGAAAATCCCTACTACGATCGCGGCCCGGACAGAGATCCCCGCGCCGCGCGTGGCCGCGACCGCTTGCCGCCCCCCTATCCCCGGTACTGAAGACGCGTCCGAAGGAGGCACCGATGCGTAAACTGGCTTTGGCGATTGCGGCTATCGCATCGATCTCGGTAACCGCACCGGCGGCGGCCCAGACCTATGACCCGGCCTATCCGGTTTGCCTGCACGTCTATGGACTGATCACCTATTGGGAATGCCGCTACACCTCGCTGGCCCAGTGCGCCGGCTCGGCATCGGGCCGCTCCGCCCAGTGTGAGATCAATCCCTATTTTGCCGGCACGGCGTCTCGGCGGCCTCCGCGGCAGCGGCCGGCCTACTGATCGGTCCCGCGCGGCGAGGGTCTCGCGCCATCGCCCTGAGCTGGATGGTATCAGAGTAGCGTCAAGCTATCTGTGCATGGGGTTGTTTTCGATATTTTTGGGTGAGGCCCTGCGCCAGGGGCCACAGCTCCTAATCCAGCTCGACGACCTTGCCCTCGACCAGCGACACGCGGCGGTCCATCCGGCCCGCCAGCTCCATATTGTGCGTCACGATCAGCATCGCGACGCGGGTCGCCTTCACCAGCTGCATCAACGCCCCGAACACATGATCGGCGGTATGCGGATCGAGGTTTCCGGTCGGCTCGTCGGCGAATAATACCCGTGGCGCGTTAGCGACCGCGCGGGCGATCGCCACCCGCTGCTGCTCGCCGCCCGACAGTTCGGAGGGCCGGTGCTTGATGCGCTCGCCGAGGCCGAGATAGGCCAGGATTTCGGTGGCGCGCTTGACGGTTTCCTCGCGCTTGAGGCCGCGGATCATCTGCGGCAGCATGACGTTTTCCAGCGCGGTGAATTCCGGCAGCAGCCGGTGCGACTGATAGACGAAGCCGATATCGGAACGGCGGATCAGGGTTCGCTCGATATCGGACAATTGCGAGGTCGGCGCGCCCCCGACATAGACTTCGCCCTCGTCGGGCGTCTCCAGCAGGCCTGCGATATGCAGCAGCGTCGATTTGCCGGCGCCCGAGGGCGCCACCAGCGCGACCGACTGCCCCGCCCACAGCGCCAGCTTGGCGCCGTCGAGAATGGTCAGCGTCTCCGTGCCTTGCGTGTACTGGCGTTTTATCTCGTGGAGATAGACAACCGGTACATCTTCCGCCCCCTGCTCCATCTGGCCCTCACTCATAGCGGAGCGCATCGACGGGATCGAGGCGCGCGGCACGCCACGACGGGTACAGCGTGGCCAGGAACGACAGCGTCAGCGCCATGATCACGACCGCGACGGTCTCGCCGACGTCGATCTCGGCCGGCATCTTGGAGAGGAAATAGAGCTCCGGTGGAAACAATTCGGTGCTGGTCATCCAGGACAGGAACTGGCGGATCGATTCGATGTTCAGGCAGATCACCATGCCGACGAAGAATCCGGTCAGCGTGCCGACCACGCCGATCGCAGCTCCCGTAATCAGGAATATCCGCATGATCGACCCCTGCGACGCCCCCATGGTGCGCAGGATCGCGATGTCCTGTCCCTTGTCCTTCACCAGCATGATCAGGCCGGAGACGATGTTGAGCGCCGCGACCAGCACGATCATGGTCAGGATCAGGAACATGACGTTGCGCTCGACCTGCAGCGCGTTGAAGAAGGTCGAATTGCGCTGCCGCCAGTCGACCAGAAACACCGGCCGCCCCGCAGCCTCCGTCACGGTCTTGCGGAAGACATCGACCTTGTCGGGATTGGTCGTGAACACCTCGATCGCGGTGACGTCGTCCTTGCGGTTGAAATAGGCCTGCGCCTCCGGCAGCGGCATGAAGACGAAGATGCCGTCATATTCCGACATCCCGACCTCGAATACCGCGGCCACCTTGTACGGCTTGATGCGCGGCGTGGTGCCCATCGGGGTGACAGCCCCCTTCGGCGCCACCAGCGTGATGCTGTCGCCGGAATGCAGCGACAATTGATCGGCCAGCCTGCGGCCGATGGCGACGCCCTGCCCCTCGTCAAAACCCTCGAGCGAGCCCTGCTTGATGTTCTTGGCGATCGAGGTGAGGTTGACCAGATCGGCGGCGCGGATGCCGCGCACGAACACGCCGGCGGCGTTGAAGGCCGAGGAGCCCAGCGCCTGGCCGTCCACCACGGGGGCCGCGAGGCGGATGCCCTGGACCTGACTGATGCGCTCGGCGACGTCCTTCCAGTCGGTCAGCGGCGATTCCAGCGGCTGCACCAGGATATGGCCGTTGACGCCGAGGATCTTGTCCAGCAATTCCTTGCGGAAGCCGTTCATCACGGCCATCACGATGATCAGGGTGGCGACGCCGAGCATGATGCCGAGGAACGAGAACCCGGCGATCACGGAGATGAAACCTTCCTTGCGGCGCGCGCGCAGATAGCGTCCGGACAAGAGCCATTCGAAGGGCGCGAAAGGTGGGGTTCGAACTGGCTCGCTCATGGCTTCATCCATAGTTCGATTCTCACACGATTCGGGCCAATTGTGGCCGCCTCGTCAGACATTCCACCTGCGGCGGTGGATAATTCGTCACGCAGTCAGCCGCGCCA
>CALROE020000300.1:0-5231 GCA_943369715.1 Bradyrhizobium ivorense | reverse complement strand
TCGGATTTACCATGCTGAACGACGGCGAGACGGTCGACTGCCAGATCAGCGACGCCGCCATGGACGGACTCGCGGGCGTGAGAGGCTCGCCCAGCACGGCAAGGCAGGGGCAGTTTCTCGAATATCGCGACGCCATTGAGGCCATCGCGTCCAGGCTGTTCGACGATACTAGACCCGTGAAGGGCGCCGTCGTGCGGATTTTCACCAAGCACATTACTGCCTACAGGCGGAACTCGGAGAGCCGGTCCGGGTGAGGCCGATGGCCGCCACGCCAGTCAAAAAAATTCAATACGTGATCCGCAGTCCGACGCCGCCGTGCAGGGTGTTGCCGACCGGCTGCGGGCCGGCGGTGCCGTTGAGGAAGAGGTCGGCGATCCAGCCCTTGGTGATGCGGTAGCCGACCCGGCCACCATATTCGAACCAGCTCTGGTTGCCGATGGTCGGCACCACGGTGCCTTCACCGGTGACGGTGGCGACGATGCCGGAGCGGGTAGCAAAGGATTGCACGAAGCCGCCGTTGATATTGGTCTCGATGCTGTTGCCCCACAGATGCGTCCACTGGGCGCCGATCTTGACGAGGTTGGTCTTGTCGGTGCCGGTGGCGATGTTCGCGTCGAACGGATTGAATGCCACGGCGGCTGGATCGCTGTAGCCCTTGACCCGCTGCCACATCTGCCAGACCTCGACCGAGGCGGCGACCTCGTCGCGCGGCGATATGCGGCTGATCCAGCCGGCGCGGCCATAGACGCCGTAGTTCTCGCTGCTGGTTTCGCTGTCGAGCGACACCGGGCCGAGGCTGGTCTGGTAGCTGCGGCGGTAGCGCACCTTCTGGAACGGCGACAAGATGGCACCGATGTCGAAGAACGGCCGCGACGAACCCCAGTCGGTGAAATCGTAGCGCAGCGCGAAGGCGCCGATCGGAGCGCTGGTGACGCTGTAGCCGCCTTCGCTGTACTGCGCGTAGGCGATGCCCGCCAGCAGCGCCAGATTGGACGTCAGGTTCTTGCGGCCATGAATGCCGGCCGAGAACGATCCCGCGGAGCCGAACGCGCTGACGCAATCGCCGCAATTGACCTGCTCGTTGACGCCGAGCAGCACCGTGCCGAGCACCCGGTTGGTGATCATCTGGTTGAAGCGTTGCCTGGCCAGGTCCTTGACCGATCCGGCGCTCGAATCCGAACCCGTCGGCGCGGGCGTTGCAGTCGGCGTTGGGCTTGGGCTCGGTGATGCGCTGGGTGTCGGGGTCGGTGTGGGCGATGGAGACGGCGACGGAGTGGACGAAACTTCGGGCGTCGGAGACTGGCTTTGCGCCGATGCAGAAATGGTCAGCGCCGGAATCAGCAGCAGTGAAATTGCCGCGGCGAAGGAGGCCGACAGAGTGAAGCTGCGGGTGGATTTTGCCATTATCAGCGCCCGCACAGCATGCCGGTGGGATCGCTGCCGTCATCGACCGGCGGCGTAATGGTAGGCGTCGCATCGGCATATTGCGTGGTGCTGCAGAGGCCCGCCGCGGCGCCACAGGCGAAGGTCCAGGGCGGCGTGCTGGATTTCTGGATGGTGTATTTGCCGCCGGCGAAGGTGATAACAGCGGTATCGCCGGGCTTGGTCAGCTCGATGCATTGAAAGGTGAGGGTGCAGACCCGCGAAGCGCCATTGTCCCGCAGCACCACGGTGGTCTTGCCGCGCTGGGACAAAATATCGAGGATGGTGCCGCGCACGCCGATGGTCGCGACCTGGGTCTGGATCTTGTAGGCTTCCTTGTCCGAATTGCCGGTGACGAAGCGAAACGCGCCAGTGGTCAGCTTGATCGAGATGTCGCGATAGCTGTGCGCGTCGTCGAATACGGTGCGGTCGAGCTTGAGCGTGGAATTGGGGCCGAGCGACAGATTGGTGCTGTCGGCCATCACCAGCCGCGTCGCGCTGTCTGTGCCGGTGCGCACGGTTTCGTCGCGCACCACGCTGTCGCCGACATTGATCGGGGTGGTCCCCGACGCCATGACGCGGACGACTTCGTTCTTGACGACGGCGGCTTCGCCGACGCGCGTTTGCGCGCGAGCAGGCCCAGCCGCCAGCGCGGCTGACAGACAAAACGCGCAAACAAGGAAAATGCAGTGACGCCAGTTCATTTCATGACCGATCGATTTGTCCCGCATCGTACCGGATCGCGCGCGCATGCGATGTTGTAAAAATATCACAAGCGGCGGCATATGACCCCGATGGTTAGTGACGGCGAAAACGAATTGCGTTCAATGCGGTGGACTTAAAAATGCGGCCCGCCCACACTCGACATTTCGATAAAGCCATGAATCCGTGGGTCCTGTGCGCGAATCACCTTCTGTTCCGGAAAAATCGGCGGCACGGAGCGCGGTGATTGCCGCGGTCATTTTCATTATCGCGCATCTCGCGCTGCTGGTTGGCATCACGACGCCGGAAAAATTCTACTTCGATGAAGTGCATTATGTGCCGGCGGCGCGGCAAATGCTCGAGCCCGTGATGCCGAGCCCGATGCTCAACCCGATGCATCCGCCGCTGGCCAAGCAGCTGATCGCGGTGTCGATCAGCGCTTTCGGGGATGTGCCGCTGGGCTGGCGCTACCCCGGCGTGCTGTTCGGGGCGCTTTCGATCGTCGCGATGTATCTTTGCGGCCTCGCGCTGTTCGCGGCGCAAGGCCCCGCGATTGCGACGGCTCTGCTCGCCTTCTTCAACCAGATGGTGTTCGTGCAATCGCGGATCGCGATGCTGGACATATTTTCGCTTTCGTTCGGCCTGTTGGCGGTCGCGGCGTTCATGCACGGTTTTCGCCAGGCGCGGCCGCATCGCTGGTTCGCGCTCGCCGGCCTCGCCTTCGGTCTTTCAGCCGCGTGCAAATGGAGCGGGCTGTTTCCACTCGCCGTCTGCATCGTGATCGTCGCCGTGATCCGGCTGATGCAGAGCTGGCGCACGCAATTCGCCGATGGCAATGCCAGCGACTGGTACCGGCCCGGCCTGTGGCCCGATTTCAGATTTTACCATTTCGCCGCCTGCTTCGTGCTGGCCCCGGCGGTCGCCTATCTCGCGACCTTCGTGCCGCTTTACGGCCTGTCGCTTCCCGATCTGCTCGAAGCCCAGCGCAGGATTTTCAGCGACAACACCACGACAGCGATTGCGGGCCACACTTATATGAGTTCGTGGCCGTCCTGGCCGTTTCTGGTGCGGCCGGTCTGGTACCTGTTCGACAAGGTCGCGGATGACCGGATTGCGGCGGTGGTGTTCCTCGGCAATCCCGTGGTGCTGTGGGCGGCGCTGCCGGCGCTTGCTGTCTGCCTGCGCGACTGGATCGTGGCGCGCCGGGCCGACGCGTTCCTGATCCTGTCGTTCTATGCCGGGCCCTATCTGGCCTGGGCGCTGCTGCCGCGGACGCTCGGCTTCCTGTATTATTATTTGCCGGCTGCTACCCTGGCCAGCCTTGCACTGGTCTACGTGCTGCGGCGGGGCAACAGCCCGCGCTGGCTGTTATGGACCTTCGTCGCGGCCGCAGGCGCGGGCTTCGCCGCGATGCTGCCGATCACGGTGGCGTTTGTCGGGACGTCGATGGAGACGTTTGTCCGGCTGATGCTGTTCCAGAGCTGGATATGAGGTCGCAAATGCAATCAGCCCGCGCGAGACCGGCGCGGGCTGAACTAGCGTGTCGCGGATCGAGCGTCACTTCGAAGCGGTCTTGGTTTCCATGTTGACGACCTGAACGCGGCGATTGGCCGGGTCGGTCGGCGTGCTGGCATCCTTCGGCTTGCTTTCGCCGTAGCCGACGGTGACAAGGTCGGCGCCGTTGATGCCGTATTGTTCGGTGAGAAAGCGCTTGATGGTGTCGGCGCGGCGTTCCGACAGTTCCTGGTTATAGGGCTCGCTGCCGACCGCATCGGTATGGCCGGCGACCACGAAGGTCGAGCCCTTCAGGCCGGCATTCGAGAGCGCCTTGCCGAGTTCCTGCGCCGCCGGCATCGAGCTCTTGCTGATGTCGGCGGAATTGTAGTCGAATTGGATCTCGAGATCGATCTTCGGCTTGCTCGCCGCGATCTCGGCGATTTCCTCGCGCTCGCCGAGCGAGAGCGAGCGGGTCTTGCGGTTGCGCAGGGTATCGACGAAACGGATCTGCTTGGCCTCGACGGCCGGATCGGCCTGCGGTCCGGCGGACAGCCCGCGGGTCAGCGGCTTCTTCGGCTGCAGCGCATTCAGGATCTGGTCGGCGGAAACCTTTTCTCCGGCAATGGCCAAGCCCGCCGTCATCGACAGCGCGGCACCGAGCGTGATCGCCGAGAGGGCGGAGAGTTTGTAGAAGCTGGTCATTGTCGTGGTCCTCACTGTGACGCCTGATGGCGCTTTGATGGTTGAACGATAAACCGGGCGACAGGCCGTGGATGTGACTTGGCTCACATTGGTAAACGGACCGCAAGCCCGGGCTCCTCCGTCCGTCGCTGCGGCCGGCGGCCCCGTTCGATGCGCTCCCGCCCGAAGTGATTCAGATCACGGAGCGCAGGCCGGGCGGCGATCTTGATCTTAATGCCGTCGCCGCGGTGCCGAGCTGCGAACAACAAATCGGCCAGATAGGCCGCCAGAAATATCGCCTACAGAGCAAACCGCAAACCAGCGACGCAGGAGCCGCGTGTTTCCATCAGCCAAAAGGCAATATGACTATCAGGGGTACCGCGCCGGCCGACCGGATCAGACGGGTTCCACTGGTTCGATGCCGGTCCTGATCGGCGCCGCCATGATCGCGGCGGCGATCCTGCTGTCGACGCTGATCACGGCGCTCGGCTCCCGCTATGTCGGCATGGAGAGCCCGACCGAGGAAAGCGCCTGGCTGATCGACCGTCTCACCGGCCATGTCTATCGCTGCCAGGCCCCGGTACGCGGCAGGGCGTCGTGCGAGGCCGAGATCGCGACGGGTACGATCGGCGCCCCGCCGAAGCGGTGACCGGCCGAGCTTGGCAAGCACGCCTCGCCCTCGAATATCGCGCGCCCGCGAATCCGGCTACATTGCGGCGCGATGCCCCGTACCATTCCTTCCCATCCCCTTGATAAGACCGAAGCCCGCCGGATCTGGCTGCGCGCCCAGCGGCTCGATAGCCCGTCGCCGTTCGGCGCGGGCGCCCAGGCGACCGCCGCCGCTGTGGCGCATCTCGGCTATGTGCAGATCGACACCATCAACGTGATCGAGCGCTGTCACCATCATATTCTGTGGAACCGGATTCCCG
>CALROE020000299.1:0-5233 GCA_943369715.1 Bradyrhizobium ivorense | reverse complement strand
CGAGGAAGCGCCGGGCGTTGTCGGGCGAGTCCTTGTAATTGATGCCGACGAGCTGCAGCCGCTTGTCCTTGCCGAGCTCGGTCAGCAGCGGCGCCTCGTCGTGGCAGGGCACGCACCAGGACGCCCAGACATTGACGACGCTGACCTTGCCCTTGAACACGGCCGGATCGAGCCCGGGCACCTGGACGCCGTCCTGGACCAGGCCCTCGAGCTGTGGCAGCGCGGTTTGGGGCGCCGGCCGGCCAATCAAGGCGGAGGGGATTTTCGAGGGATCGCCGCCATAGAGCCGCACCAGGAACAGGCCGGCGACCGCCATGAAGCCGAGCAGCGGCAACGCCACCAGCCAGCGCCGGCGGCGCGGGGCGGCGCCCGGGATCGAGGGCTCGCCCATCAGATGTCCGCCACGCCGCGGCCGGAGCGCCTGGTCACGCCGCCGGCCTCGAGTTCGCGCAGGCGCGCCTTCTGGCGGCGATAGTCGATCGCGATCCAGATGATCAGGATCAGCACCACGGCGGTTGCCAGCGCGTAGGACGTCACGACGAAGGAGGCGTGGGGACCTAGCGACATCGCGGTCACGCCGAACGCCGGCTGGCTTGCATCATCTGCAAGCTGCGCACCCGGCGGCGCAGGATCTCGTTGCGCATTGCCGCCAGATGCAGCGTGACGAACAACAGCGAGAACGCCACCGCCATCACCAGCAGCGGAATCAAGAAGGTGCGGTCGAGCGAAGGTCCGCCCATCCGCAGCACCGACGCCGGCTGGTGCAGCGTATTCCACCAATCCACCGAGAATTTGATGATCGGCAGATTGAGGGCGCCGACCAGCGTCAGGATCGCGGCGGCGCGCGCGGCGCGCGACGGATCTTCCACCGCGCGCCACAGCGCGATCAGGCCGAGATACATCAGAAACATGATCAGCACCGACGTCAGCCGCGCATCCCATTCCCAGTAGGTGCCCCACATCGGCCGCCCCCATAGCGAGCCGGTGACGAGGGCCAGAAAGGTGAAGGCCGCGCCGATCGGTGCCGCGGCCTTGGCGGCGACATCGGCCAGCGGATGCCGCCATACCAGCGTGCCGAGGGCGGCAAGGCTCATCACGCCCCAGACGAACATCGCGAGCCAGGCGTTGGGAACGTGGATGAACATGATCTTGACGGTCGCGCCCTGCTGATAGTCGTCGGGCGCCATCGCCGCCTGGGTGAGGCCGACCAGCAGCAGGATGGCGGTCGCGGCCGCAAGCCACGGCAAAATCCGCGCTGTCAGGTTGAGGAACCGGGTCGGGTTGGCGAGATCGATCAGCGTCATGGCATCCCTGATAGTCGCCGCGCGCGCGGCAGGCAATCTGACTTCGTTTGTTTCATTTTGTCTCAGCTAGAGTTGATCGGTATCAATCCAGCCCATGCCGCAGGCTCGCCGCCGCTGCGAACGGTCCAATGACAAGACTGACCAGCGATAGCGCGCACAGGATCGAAAACGGCGTTCCGAACTCCAGCGGCCCCGATATCGCGGCCTGCGAGGCGGCGACGCCGAAAATCAGCACCGGGATCGACAGCGGCAGCACCAGCACGGCCAGCAGCAGCCCGCCGCGATGCAGCGTCACCGCCAGTGCGGCGCCGATCATGCCGGTGAAGGTCAGCGCCGGCGTGCCCGCCAGCAGGGTCAGCGCCACCGCCGCCGTTGCCGTCGCATCGAGGTTCAACAACAGGCCCAGCACCGGGGTGGCGAGGATCAGCGGCACCCCCGCGGCCAGCCAGTGCGCCAGCGCCTTCGCGGCGCAGGTCAGTTCCAGCGGCGTGCGGCTCATCGCGATCAGGTCGAGCGAGCCATCCTCATGGTCGGCCATGAACAGCCGGTCGAGGGTGAGCAGGCTGGCCAGCAGCGCGCCAAGCCAGAGAATCGCGGGCCCCAGCCGCGTCAGCAAGGCGAGGTCGGGGCCGACCGCGAACGGCATCAGCACCACCACGGTGAGGAAGAACAGGACGCCGATCAGTGCGCCGCCGCCGACCCGCAGCGCGATTTTGATGTCCCGTCGAATCAGCCCAGCCAGCGCGGTCATGCGGCGCCCCCGATCCGCAGTTCGCGCGCGGCAATTCCCAGCGGGGCATGGGTCGCGGCGATAATCAGGCCGCCGCGGGCCAGATGATCGCCCATCAGGGCGGCGAACATCGCCTGCCCCGAGGTGTCGAGCGCGTTGGTGGGCTCGTCCAGCAGCCAGATCGGCCGCCTTGCGGCGAGCAGGCGGGCGATCGAGAGCCGCCGCCGCTGCCCGGCCGACAGAAACGCTGCCGGAAGCCCCGCAGCATGGTCGAGCCCCACTGCGGCCAGGCATTCCCTGAGGTCGAAGGCCTCGCCGCCGAGAAATTCCCGCCAGAAGGCGAGGTTTTCCGTGACGCTGAGGGCAGGTTTGAGCGCGTCGCGGTGGCCGAGAAAGTGGGCCTGTTCGGGCAGGGTCAGTTCTCCCTCGCCCCCTTCGAGACCGATCGACCCTCCCTCCGGGGTCAGCAGGCCCGCGATCAACCGCAACAGCGAGGTCTTGCCGGAGCCGTTGCGGCCGGTGACGGCCAGCGCCTCGCCGGCGGACGCCGCGAAATCAAGGCCCGAGAACACCTCCCGGCCACCCCGCACACATCTGACGCCGCTTCCCGAGAGCCGCATTCTGGCCTTTCACAGCCCTTTGGAAACTATCGGTACCGCAGCAGAATTTGTGGGTACCGCCATGCTGCAGCACGCTTGCCGGTGTGGCGGTGCTCCTAGAAAGATTCTATAAGCCGGAACTTGATGCAGCACACAATCGGCGGCTGCAAGCCACCAAGTTTAGGCCCTTCCGACGGTGCCTAAATACCCTTGCCGGGATAACTGACAATTGGGATTGCCACACATGACCTCGCTCGACAGCTTCAAATGCCAAAAGACCCTCAAGGTTGGTGGCAAGACCTACGTCTATTACAGCCTGCCCGCCGCCGAGAAGAACGGTCTGAAGGGAATTTCCAAGCTTCCTTATTCCATGAAGGTGCTGCTGGAAAACCTCCTGCGCAATGAAGACGACCGCTCGGTCAAGAAGGCGGACATCATCGCGGTCTCGAAGTGGCTGAAGAAGCGCAAGCTCGAGCATGAAATCTCGTTCCGCCCGGCGCGGGTGCTGATGCAGGATTTCACCGGCGTGCCGGCGGTGGTCGATCTCGCGGCGATGCGCAATGCCATGCAGGCGCTCGGCGGCGACGCCGAGAAGATCAACCCGCTGGTGCCGGTCGATCTCGTCATCGACCACAGCGTGATCGTGAACTTCTTCGGCGACAACAAGGCGTTCGGCAAGAACGTGGTCGAGGAATACAAGCAGAACCAGGAACGCTACGAATTCCTGAAATGGGGCCAGAAGGCGTTTTCGAACTTCTCGGTGGTGCCGCCCGGCACCGGCATCTGCCATCAGGTCAATCTGGAATATCTCGCGCAGACGGTCTGGACCCGCAAGGAGAAGATGACGGTCGGCAAGAAGAAGGGCACCTTCGAGGTCGCCTATCCCGACACCCTGGTCGGCACCGATTCGCACACCACCATGGTCAACGGCCTCGCCGTGCTGGGCTGGGGCGTCGGCGGCATCGAGGCGGAAGCCGCGATGCTCGGCCAGCCGCAGTCGATGCTGCTGCCGGAAGTGATCGGCTTCAAGCTCAAGGGCGCACTGAAGGAAGGCGTCACCGCCACCGACCTGGTGCTGACCGTGACGCAGATGCTGCGCAAGCAGGGCGTGGTCGGAAAGTTCGTCGAATTCTTCGGCCCCGGTCTCGATCACCTCTCGGTCGCCGACAAGGCGACCATCGGCAACATGGCGCCGGAATATGGTGCGACCTGCGGCTTCTTCCCGGTCGATGCCGCGACCATCGATTATCTGAAAACCTCGGGCCGCAAGGCGGACCGCGTCGCGCTGGTGACCGCCTACGCCAAGGCGCAGGGCATGTTCCGCACCGCCAAGTCGCCCGATCCGGTGTTTACCGAAACCCTGACGCTCGATCTCGCCGACGTGGTGCCGTCGATGGCCGGCCCGAAGCGCCCGGAGGGCCGCGTCGCGCTGCCGGCGGTGGCCGAAGGTTTCGCCGCGGCGATGGCCAGCGAATACAAGAAGGCCGCCGACGCCTCGAAGCGCTATGCGGTGGAGAACCGCAATTTCGATCTCGGCCATGGCGATGTGGTGATCGCGGCGATCACCTCGTGCACCAACACCTCGAATCCGAGCGTGCTGATCGGCGCCGGCCTGTTGGCGCGCAACGCCGCCGCGAAGGGCCTCACGTCAAAGCCCTGGGTGAAAACCTCGCTGGCGCCGGGCAGCCAGGTGGTCGCGGAGTATCTCTCCAATTCCGGACTGCAGCTCGCGCTCGACAAGGTCGGCTTCAACCTG
The DNA here is from genome assembly GCA_943369715.1 of Bradyrhizobium ivorense. Lineage (GTDB taxonomy): Bacteria > Pseudomonadota > Alphaproteobacteria > Rhizobiales > Xanthobacteraceae > Bradyrhizobium > Bradyrhizobium ivorense_A. The sequence continues at coordinate 844 of CALROE020000299.1, read as the reverse complement.
GTCGGCTTCGGCTGCACCACCTGCATCGGCAATTCGGGCCCGCTGCCGGAGGAGATTTCGAAATCGATCAACGACAACGGCATCATCGCCGCCGCCGTGCTGTCGGGTAACCGCAATTTCGAGGGCCGCGTCAGCCCCGACGTGCAGGCCAATTACCTCGCTTCGCCGCCGCTGGTGGTGGCCTATGCGCTGGCGGGAACCGTCACGAAAGATCTCTCGGTCGAGCCGATCGGCAACGGCAAGGACGGCAAGCCGGTGTACCTGCGGGACATCTGGCCGACCACCAAGGAGATCAACGCCTTCCTGAAGAAGTACGTCACCGCGGCGATCTTCAAGAAGCGCTACGCCGACGTGTTCAAGGGCGACACCAACTGGCGCAAGATCAAGACCGTCGAGAGCGAGACCTATCGCTGGAACATGAGCTCGACCTACGTGCAGAACCCGCCTTATTTCGAAGGCATGAAGAAGGAGCCGGAGCCGATCATCGACGTCGTCGACGCGCGGATCCTGGCGATGTTCGGCGACAAGATCACCACCGACCACATTTCACCGGCCGGCGCGATCAAGCTGACCTCGCCCGCCGGCAAATATCTCAGCGAGCACCAGGTGCGTCCGGCCGACTTCAATCAATACGGCACGCGGCGCGGCAACCATGAGATCATGATGCGCGGCACGTTTGCCAATATCCGCATCAAGAATTTCATGTTGAAGGGCGCCGATGGGAATATCCCCGAAGGCGGCCTGACCAAGCACTGGCCCGACGGCGAGCAGATGTCGATCTACGACGCCGCGATGAAGTACCAGGCCGAGCAGGTGCCGCTGGTGGTTTTCGCCGGCGCCGAAT
>CALROE020000298.1:0-5235 GCA_943369715.1 Bradyrhizobium ivorense | reverse complement strand
CAGTGCCGTGGCCGGCCAGAAAGGTCGCGCCCTCGGCGTAGTCGAAGGTCGATGGCAGCGGCGTCAATTGTGACGGCGTGACGACAGCCTCGTCGGCGTAGGCCCCGTGCCGCATCTTGACGATCACGCGGTCGCCGACCGCGACACCGGCGGCCTCGTTGACCTCGATCACGTCGCCGGCGGCTTCCACCCCCGGCGTGAACGGCAGCGGCGGCTTCAGCTGGTACTCGCCGGCCGCCATCAATACGTCGGGAAAATTGATGCCGGCGGCATGCACCGCGACACGGACCTCGCCCGGCGCCAGCGGCACCGAGGCAAAGTTTTCCAGCCGCAGGCTCTCGGGCGGCCCAAGTTCGCGGCAGACGACCTTTCTCGGCATCAGGCGGCCCGCGCCTTCAGGCGCGCCAGCGCTTCGCGGACCAGCGGCAGGCGATCATTGCCGAAATACATGTCGGTCTTGTCGAGAAAGATGGTCGGCGACCCGAACCCGCCGCGCGCCATCACTTCGTCGGTATTGGCCTTGAGCTGGTCCTTGATCGCCTGGTCGCCGATGCCGGCAAAGAATTTGGCGGGATCGACGCCGACGCTGCTGCAGATTTCGGTCAGCACCTCGTCCTTCGAAATGTCCTTGTCGGCGCCCCAATAGGCCTCGAATACCGCGCGGGCGAACGGCACCATGTCGTTACCGAGGAAGATGCAGCCGCGCATCGCCTTGACGCTGTTCACCGGAAACACCGTCGGCGGCATCCTGATCGCGAGGCCGGCGGAGCGCGCCCAGTCCGCGAGGTCCTTCTTCTGGTAACGCGCCTTCAACGGCACCGGCGCCTCGCGCGAGGCATAGACGCTGGGATTGACGGAATTGAAGATGCCGCCGACCAGGATCGGCCGCCACGAGATCTCGGCGCCGAACTCCTTTGCGATGGGCTGGATGTTGTGGAAGGCGAGATAGGTCCAGGGGCTGGAGCAGTCGAAGAAGAATTCGATCATGGTGTTTCCTCATTGTCGCGTCTTGGCGCGATTTCAGTTGTTGCATTGTGCTCTATCAACGTCATTGCGAGGAGCCCTCCTGTCCGCCGAAGCCCGCCTTCGGGCGAAGGCGGATGCGACGAAGCAATCCATCTTCCTTCTTTTCGCTGTGAGATGGATTGCTTCGTCGCTTCCGCCATCGCTCTTCGAGCGACGGCTAAACGCTCCTCGCAATGACGATGCGGCGGCGTCATGTCTTCCCCGCCAGCTCCTTCGCTTTCTGCCCGAACATGTTCCGGCGCGCTTCCGCGTCGAACGGTTCCTTGACGAATTTGCCGATCGCCAGTCCCGCCTGCACCTGCAGCCGGGCGCGGACCACGGCGTACCAGCGTTTTATGTTTGGATAATCGTCGAGCGTAAAGCCCTGCGCCTTGTGGGTCATGGTCCAGGGGAAGCAGGCGATGTCGGCGATCGAATAGTCATCGCCCGCGACATAAGCTCCGGTGTTGCCGAGTTGCCGGTCGAGCACGCCATAGAGCCTGGCCGTCTCGTCGCGGTAGCGCTCGATGGCGTAGGGAATCTTTTCGGCGGCATAAAGGGCAAAGTGGCCGTGCTGACCGAGCATGGGCCCCAGCCCGCTCATCTGCCACATGACCCACTGCACTACCCTGGAACGACCGCGCATGTCGCCGGGCAGAAAACGCCCGGTCTTTTCGGCAAGATAGATCAGGATCGCGCCGGTCTCGAACACGGAAAGCGGCTCGCCGCCGTCGGATGGCGCATGGTCGACGATGGCCGGAATCCGGTTGTTCGGGCTAATGGCGAGAAATTCCGGGCGAAACTGTTCGCCGGCGCGGATGTCGACGGGAACCACGGTGTAGGGAAGCCCTGTCTCCTCCAGCATGATCGAGATTTTCCAGCCGTTCGGGGTCGGCGCGTAGTGCAGATCGATCATGGGTCACCTTGAGGGAAGCTGCCCACATCCTAACGGGCGGCGGTGGTCCCTTCCAGTCATCAAGGCGGTCTTGTGGGGCCCCACACGAACATGCCACACAGGCGCAAACGATAACCCTCCGGGAGGCTCGCCATGCTGTTTCCGACCACGATCGCAGGCTCTTTGCCGAAGCCGGAATGGCTGGCCGAGCCCAATACGCTGTGGGCGCCCTGGAAATCCAAAGGCGAGGAACTGGCGCGGGCCAAGCGCGACGCCACGTTGCTGGCGGTGAAACTGCAGGAAGACGCCGGCATCGACATCGTCACCGAGGGCGAGCAGGCGCGCCAGCATTTCGTCCACGGCTTCATGGAGAAGATCGAGGGCATCGATTTCGCCCGCAAGGTCGAGATGGGAATCCGCAAGGACCGCTACAAGGCGATGGTGCCGCAGGTGGTCGCGCCGCTCAGGCTGAAGGGCCGCGTCCATGCCGACGAGGCGCGGATCGCCCGCACCCACACCATGCGAAAACTGAAATTCACCCTGCCCGGCCCCATGACCATCATCGATACCGTCGCCGACGGCTATTATGGCGATCGCGTCAAGATGGCGTTCGCCTTTGCCGAGCTGCTCAACGAGGAAGCCAGGGCCCTGCAGGCCGACGGCGTCGACATGATCCAGTTCGACGAACCCGCCTTCAACGTCTTCATGGACGAGGTTTCAGACTGGGGCATCAAGGCGCTGGAGCGCGCTGCCGAGGGCCTGACTTGCGCCACCGCCGTGCACATCTGCTACGGCTACGGCATCAAGGCCAATACCGACTGGAAGGAAACGCTGGGCGCTGAATGGCGGCAGTACGAGGATATCTTTCCGGCGATCGCCAAAAGCCCGATCCAGCAGGTCGCGATCGAGTGCCGCAATTCGAAGGTGCCGCTGGACCTGCTGGCGCTGCTCACCGGCAAGATCGTGCAGGCCGGCGTGATCGACGTCGCCAACGAGACGGTCGAAACCGCCGAGGATGTCGTCAAGGTGATCGAGGCCGTCTCGAAGTTCGTGCCGAAGAGCAACATCATCGCGACCACCAATTGCGGCATGGCGCCGATGCGCCGCGATATCGCGGAAGCAAAGCTGATGGCGCTGGGTGCGGGCGCGAAGCTGGCGAGGCAGAGGTTGGGGTGAGATCTTAGCCCGCCACCAGCGCCAGCGCGCTCGGATGCAGAACCGGGACGTATCCCGCCGCCAGCGCCCGCAAGGTCGAGGGCGGCGTCAGCAGCATGGGGCCCCAAATCGCATCAGCCGCGGCGCGATAGCCGGCTGGCGACCATTTGAGCGGCCGGCCTTGCACGACCAAATAGCTCTCCGTGCCCTCCTGCAGCATCGCGCCGTCGGGCAAATCGCGGAGCGGCACCGCCAGCGGGGTGAGCCGTTTCCTGCCGCGATCCAGCCGCTCGCGGTGAAGCACGGCATCGATGTCGCGCGCGAGAACCCGGCTGACGCCATTGCCTTGTTCCCACGCCCCGCGAAACCTGACGGCATCGTCGCGGCGGCAGTAGAAGCAGGGGCGATGCCCGGCGGCGAGCGCGGTGGCCTCATCGAGAAAGAACAGCTCGGTCCAGCTCCGGGTGGCCATCACCTGGCGCCGGCGTCCCCGGAATTCGCAAACGCAGGTCAGCCACGCCTGACTTGCCCAGCGCCGCGTCAGGGTTTTGGTGGCGGGATCGTGGATGATGCCGCGGTTGCCGGTGAACAGGCCGCGATGCGGCGTGGCGATGATGTCGCCGGTGGGAGTGACGCGGTTTTGCAGCGGCATCTTAGAAGTCCGACCGTCATTCCGGGGCGATACGAAGCATCGAACCTCAGGTGCTCAATTGCGCACCGGGGAATCTCGAGATTCCGGGTCTGGTGCTACGCACCATCCCGGAATGACGGCCTTTACTTTACACCCTGCCGTCGCGGATCGGCGGCTGGAAGGACAGGGCGGTGTCCCAGGGAAAGTGGATCCAGGTGTCCTGCGATACTTCGGTGATGAAGGTATCGACCAGCGGCCGCCCTTGCGGCTTGGCGTAGACCGCCGCGAAATGCGCATCCGGCATCATCGCGCGCACCAGCCGCCCGGTCTTGCCGGTGTCGACGAGATCGTCGACGATCAGCAGCCCCTTGCCGGTGCCGCCGCCGAGTTCTGCAACCTGCGCCGAAACGCCCTTGAGAACCTGCAGCTCGCCCTGCTTGGTGTGATCGTAGCTGGCGACGCAGACGGTATCGATCACGCGAATGCCGAGCTCGCGGGCGACGATGGCCGCCGGCACCAGCCCGCCGCGGGTGATGGCGATGATGGCATCGAACGGCCCGACCTCGTTCAGCCGCCAGGTCAGCGCCCGGCAATCCCGGTGAAACTGGTCCCAGGACACCGGGAATGCCTTGCCGCCCTGCTCTGCCACGCCGGGTTCCGAATTCCTGTTCAAGCCGCTTCACTCCGCCTGACTGATCGATCCGCTAGCGGGTGGTGATGTTCAGTCCCGCCAGCATCTCCTTGACCGCGTTCATCGCGGCGGCGAGCTTTTCCGGATCGCGCGAGCGGACCACCAGATTGGTATTCGGCTTCTTGTCGTCGTCGGTGAAGGGGTAGCTGCCGATCACGGTGTCGGGATGGGCGGCGGCGATTTCGCGCAAGGGACCGCCGACGTCGCCTTCCCGCGCATTGGCCCGCACCGATTCCGACAGCATCCGGACGCCGGATTTCAGCTTCGGCGCCACGATGTCCATCATCGCCTGCATGATCGTCGGCACCCCCGCCATCACGATGACATTGCCGATCTTGAAGCCGGGCGCCAGGATGGTGGCGCTCTGGATCAACTCAGCGCCGTCGGGAATCCGCGCCATGCGCAGCCGCGCCTCGTTCAGGTCCTGCGCCCCCCAGCGCTCCTTGAAGCGCGCCACCACTTCCGGATGGTGGTCGATGCCGACGCCGAACGCCTTGGCGATGGCGTCGGCGGTGATGTCGTCATGGGTCGGCCCGATGCCGCCGGTGGTAAAGACGTAATCGTAGCGATGCCGCAGCGCATCGAGGGCGGCGATGATGTCGGCCTCCTCGTCGGCGACGACGCGGACCTCCTTGAGGTCGATCCCAATATTGGTCAGGTATTCGGCGATAAAGCCGATGTTCTTGTCCTTGGTCCGGCCGGACAGGATCTCGTCGCCGATCACCAGAATGCCCGCGGTGACGATCTCGCTCATGGTCTTCCCTCGCCCTCTGTAGTGACTGTGCGCAAGCAACGCCTTGAAGTCACGGGGTTTTGCTGCCGAAATAAGCACCGGCCAGCCGTTTTTTGAGGCAGCGG
>CALROE020000297.1:0-5261 GCA_943369715.1 Bradyrhizobium ivorense | reverse complement strand
GGTCGATGGCCTCGATCAGGGCGCCGAAGATCGTGGCCTTGACCTGATAATAGCCGTCCGACCGCCGCGAGTCGATCGCGGGCGCCGGCGGCGCCGATTTCGCCGGGGAGATCGGCGGTGAGGATACGACGGGCGGAGTCGCGACCGCGGCCGGGGCCGCGGCGGGCGGATGCGACGCAGCTGCGGCGGGCTTCGGTGCCCGCGTATCGCCTTCAGTTCCGCTACGCTTACCAAACACGACGGTACTCCATGCGGGCTACTTGGCCCGCAGCTTCTCGAGCAGGGGTGACAGGAACGAACCCCGCGGTTTTTTGGTCTCGCCGCGGCCTGTCAGCCGTTGCGCGATCTGCAGAAAGATCTCGGTGGTGCGATGACTGGCGTTGATTTCCGCGATCATCTGGCCGTTGTTGGCGGCCGAGCCGAACATTTGCGGGTCGAACGGTATCGACGCGATCGGCTGGCTCTCGATCGCCTTGGCGAATTCGCCAGCGTTGATTTCCGGCCGCTTCGGCATGCCGACCATATTGAGACAATAGAGCGGTGTCCGGTCGTTGGGCCGCGAGGCCTTCAACAGGTCGAAGATGTTCTTGGTGTTGCGCAGATTGGCGAGATCGGGCGCCCCGACGATCAGGATATCGTCGGCGCCGATCAGGGCCCGCTTGGTCCAGCCGGACCATTGATGGGGGACGTCGAGCACGATGCACGGCATCGTGGTGCGAAGCGTATCGAAGATGGAATCGAATGCTTCGGCGCCGAAGTCGTAGACCCGCTCCAGCGTCGCCGGCGCCGCCAGCAGGCTGAGGTGGTCGGTGCATTTCGACAGCAGGCGGTCGATGAAAGCGGTATCGACGCGATCCGGCGAGAACACGGCGTCGGCGATGCCTTGCGGCGGATCCTGGTTATAGTCGAGGCCGGCGGTGCCGAATGCGAGGTCGAGGTCGGCGACGACGGAATCCAGCGCCAGATCGCGCGCGATCGCCCAGGCAACGTTGTGCGCAATGGTGGAGGAGCCGACGCCGCCCTTGGCGCCGACGATGGCGATGATGCGGCCGACAGCCTTGGCCTCCGGCGCCGAGAACAGATTGCAGACCGAGCGCACCACGTCGAGCGTGTTGACCGGCGCGAGCACATAGTCGCTGACGCCGCGGCGCACCAGTTCGCGATACAGCGTGACGTCGTTGATCTTGCCGATCACGACCACCCGGGTTCCGGAATCGCACACGGTGGCGAGTTGATCGAGACCCGCGAGGATATCGGTGCGGCCTTCGGTTTCCAGAATGATCACGTTCGGCGTGGGCGCGGTACGATAGGCCTCGATGGCAGCTGCCATGCCGCCCATCTGGATCTTCAGATGAGCCTTGCCGAGGCGGCGGTCTTCGCCCGCCGACTGCACGGCGGCCGCGGTTTCCACGGTCTCGCAAAACGCCTGCACCGATACACGCGGCGCGGGCGCAATGTGATCGTCCGCGGGCGGCGATGCGTCCGGCTGCTGTTCGGTGTTCTGGCGCGCGTAGCTGATCATTTGCCTGTATCGCTGAGTTTGGCTTTGTCGGATTCGGGATAGGCGGTCGCGGTCGCGGTGCCCTTGCGATACTTGTCGAAGGCGATGTTGCGCCGGGCCGTATAGGCCGGTGTTTCACTTCGCGGCTGCACCAGGTCGGCCGGATTGTCGACCATCGCCGCCATGTTGCGCTGATAGGCGCAGCCGAAATTGTAGTACGGCTTGTTCTCGTAATAGCTCTTGTTCTTGATCGAGGGACCGAGATCCTCGGGCCACAACCCGCAAGGACCGGCGACCGCCGAGATCTTCGGATAGTTCAGCCGGATCGTCGCCATCGTGCGCGGATCATCCGGCTTGTAGCGGCGGGCAACGACCCCGCGCGTCGGCACGCCGGCGGCGGCCAGCGTCGCCTGAATTTCCCGGAACGAGTCCGCGGCCGCGCGCGCATTCGGCGTGTCGACCGGCACGTCGGCGGTGATGGCGCCGGTGCCCTCGCGCAGCCAGACCTGGCCCAGTCCGATCACGTCGGCACGCTGCGCGGCGGAGAGCCCGCCCCGCGCCTGCCCGACGAAGATCACGACCGAGCGGTTGGCTTCCTCGATGGCGATCGGGTGGCGATGGCGATAATCGTCGGGAAAGGGCTCGGCCTTGGCGACGTCGCCGGTGTGCCTGCAGGCACCCAGCACGACGGTCAGACCGACAAGCGCTCCCGCCAGGCGAAAAGCGCGACTGCGATCGAGGGGTAGTTTGTTTGTCATCGTTTCGTCCTCGTCCCGCTTCAGTCGGTAATAAAGCCGTAGGCGCCGCGATAATTCCGTGCTGGTTCGACGCGGCCCGGAACGCCGTAGATGCGATTGATGCTGCCCAGCAGGTCGGCCTGCGGATCCGACGCATTGGCAAAGCCGTCATCCGGCCTCGACAGGTCCTTCTGCGCCACCGCGCGCACGATGTAGGGCGTGACCAACACCACCAGTTCGGTCTGGCTGTTGACGAAGTCGCGGCTGCGGAACAGCGTTCCGAGCACCGGCAGCTGCGCGAGGCCGGGCAGACCGTTGATGGCCTGCTTGGTCTGTTCCTGGATCAGGCCGGCCATCGCCATCGCGCCGCCCGAGGGAATTTCAAGCGTGGTTTCCGCGCGGCGGGTCTTGACCGAGGGGACCGTCAGCGAATTGCCGGACCCCTGGCTGATGGTAATGGCGTTTTCGTTCGACAGTTCGGAGACCTCGGTCATCACCCGCAGGCTGATGCGGCCCTCGGTCAGCACCACCGGGGTGAAGTTCAGCGAAATGCCGAACTTCTTGAAGCTGATCTGGGTGGTGCAGACACGGGTCACGGGGTCGCAATTGTAGCCGGCCGGGACCGGGAATTCACCGCCGGCGATGAAGGTCGCGGACTCGCCGGAGATCGCGGTCAGGTTCGGTTCCGCCAGCGTGCGCACCACGCCGGCGTTCTCCATCGCACGCAGGGTGGCCGACACCGACGAGCCGAACGCCGCGGTCGCGGCGTTGCCGGCGACCAGCGGACGGCCGAGCGCGGTGAAGGGGTTGGAGTTGTTGAAGTTCACGACCGCGGTGCCGTAATTCAGGGTGCCGGAGAGATCGATGCCGAGCTGCTTGATGATATTGCGCGCGACTTCGGCGACGGTGACCTTCAGCATCACCTGGTCGCGGCCGCGCACCGCGATCGAATTGACCACCTTTTCGGCGCCGCCCGCCAGGCGCGCGGCGAGTTCGCCGGCCTGCTGGGCCTCGACCGGGCTTGCCGCCGAGCCGGTCAGCATGACGCCGTCGCCGATGCCCTCGATCTGGATGTCGGCATTCGGCAGCGTGCTCTTCAGCGCCGCGCGCAGGCCGTTGAGGTCGCGCTTGACGGCGATATCGTAGGCCGCGATCTGCTGGCCGGCGGCATCGAAGAACACGATGTTGGTCTGGCCGACCGCAGCGCCGATGATATAGGCGCGCTGCGAGGAACGGACGACGGCATTGGCGATCTTGGGATCCGCAACCAGCACGTCCTTGATGTCGCGCGGCAGGTCGATCACGATGGATTTACCGATGCCGAGCGCCAGAAAGCGCGCGTTCATCTGGCCGTCGGCGGCAGCCGGCGCAGCGACGCGATAGTCGCCCGCCAGCACCGGCGTCAGTGCCTGATTGAGCATCATCGCCGCGACGGCCGAAAACGACAGGGCGCGGACCATCATGGTCCGCATCACCGGCTGAGTTCCCCTGCACTTCATTTCGCGCGTCCTCTTTGTCACTTCTGCATCGTCGTCGGGCTGGAGACGCCGTAGCGAACTACATTGACGCTTTCGCCTCGTTTGGGAGCTTGATCGTCGGTTCGGTTCTCGACCATGTTGAGGTCGGCGATGCTGCGCAACGCCAGCGCCAGCGTGCCGGTCTGGCGCGCTCGCGCCAGCGTCTCGGCCTGCTCGGGCTTCAGTTCGAGCGTGACGGTCTTGCCGACCACGGCGTTCTGGCCGTCCTTCTCCTTCGGCGCCTGATCGATCGCAAGCACGCGAATATTGGTCAGGATGATTTCGGAGTTGACGATGTCGGCGCCGGTCTTGTCGGCGCCCTTCTCGCGCTTGGAAAGGATCACGTCGACGCGGTCGTTCGGCAGAATGAAGCCGCCGGCGCCGGTCTCCGGCGAAATCTCGGTGGAAACGGCGCGCATGCCGGTGGGCAGGATCGCCGCCATGAAGCCGGATCCGTCGGCCCTGACCAGCTTCTGCTCCCGGATCGGTTCGCCGGCGATGAAAGGCGCGCGCGCGATCGATCCCGCCACTTGCGTGGCGGCGTTAGGACGTTCGCCGCGGCGAATAAAGGTGTTGCTGTTCGACGAGGCCGGCCATGTCTGCCATTGCAGGTCGTCGGGCTTGAGCGATTGGCCGAGACCGATGTCGGACCTCGCGACGAGAACGTCGACCGTCGGCATCTGAGCGACCAGTTCCGCCGGCGCCGGTCCCTTGTCGGATCCGCTCGCAAGATATGCGGCCACGCCTCCGGCTCCGACAGCGATCGTCAGCACCACAATGCGTGCGGTATTCATACGCTTCACTTTCCACATTACGCCGCGACGCTTCCGTCGCCGTGATGGGAGTTGACCAGCTATTCGTCAAAGCATGGTTAATGAGGCGTATCTAAATCGCGTTAACGGGAGTTTACCGAACGGGAGCTCAGCGCGTGACGAAATGGCTGAGGTCCACGGCCTTGATCCATTCGGTTTCCGGATAGATCATCAGCGCGCCGATCGCCAGCGCGATGCCGTAGGGGATGCCGGTCTCCTTGGCGTGCAGCTTGAGCAGCCAGGGCTGGCCCGCGAGCTGCCAGGGCAGCGGCCACTGCCGGAACTGCAGCAACAGCAATGTCAGGGCGCCGCCGAACAGCGAGGCATAGAGCAGGTAGTTGAGCAGATGGCCGAAGCCGAACCACAGTGCCGCCGCGGACGCCACCTTGGCGTCGCCGCCGCCGACCCAGCCCATGGCAAAACAGCCAAAGGCGATGACAAGCACGGTCAAGCCGGCGCCGATATGCGAGAGGATTTCCTGAAATGGCATGCCGCTCAGCAGCGCGAGCGCCAGAAAACCCGCGGCCAGCGCCAGCGATACCCGGTTCGAAATCGTCATGGTGAAGAGATCGCTCGCCGCCGCGAACGCCATCAGGGCCGGAAACAGCGAGAGGCGAACGATATCGAGGATCATGAGACGAAGCGGCCCGTGTGGCTGACGCGAGGTCGGAGCGTCGCCCGAGTCTAGCGGTCA
>CALROE020000296.1:0-5266 GCA_943369715.1 Bradyrhizobium ivorense | reverse complement strand
GGCGTCCCGGTCCAGCGTCGCCGCCATCAGGCCTTTCTGGAAGTCGTCGATCTGGATGCAGGGATTGCGCAGCCCGGTGATCTCGACCACCGCGCTTGTCCCCAGATGCAGCCGCGTGCCCGATGGCAGCGCCAGCAGATCGATACCCTCCGTGGTGACGTTCTCGCCGACGTCGGCGGGCTGCACGACAAAACCCTTGCCGCGCAATTCCTCGAACAACTCGGCGTGGATCAGGTGGACCTGGCGCAGATTGGGCTGGGTCGGGTCCCGGCGGACGCGGGAGCGGTGCTTGACCGTCTCGCCCATATGGGCGTCGCCGGCGACGCCCAATCCCTCGAGCAGGCGAATGCTCAGGCTCGGGGTCTTGCTGAAGTGATGGCCGCTGCGGGCGCTGACGGCGAGGACGCTGCCCATGATTCCGTCCCGTGTCACGCTTCGCCGAACACCCGCCGGAAGATCGTATCGACGTGCTTGAAGTGATAGCCGAGGTCGAACTGCTCGGAGATCTCGGCATCGCTGAGATACTTCTTCAGCTCGGCATCCTTCTTCAGCAACGTCTCGAAGTCGCCTTCGCCGCGCCACACCGGCATCGCGTTGCGCTGCACGAGGCGATAGGAATCCTCGCGCGAGCAGCCCTTTTGCGTGAGCGCCGTCAGCAGCCGCTGCGAATGAATGAGGCCGCCGAGGCGGTCGAGATTCTTCTGCATGTTTTCGGGGTAGATCACCAGTTTCTCGATCAGGCCGGCCAGCCGGTTCAGCGCGAAATCGAGCGTGACGGTGGCGTCGGGCGCCAGCATGCGTTCGGCCGAGGAGTGCGAGATGTCGCGCTCGTGCCACAGCACGACGTTCTCCATCGCCGGCGTCACATAGGCACGCACCATCCGCGACAGCCCCGTGAGGTTTTCCGTCAGCACCGGGTTGCGCTTGTGCGGCATCGAGGAGGAGCCCTTCTGGCCCTCGGAGAAGAATTCCTCGGCTTCCAGCACCTCGGTGCGCTGCAGATGCCGAATCTCGGTGGCGAGGCGTTCGACCGACGAGGCGATCACGCCCAGCGTCGCGAAATACATGGCGTGGCGGTCGCGCGGGATGATTTGCGTGGAGATCGGTTCGACCGCGAGGCCCATCGCTTTCGCGACATGTTCCTCGACGCGCGGATCGATATGGGCAAACGTTCCGACCGAGCCCGAGATCGCGCAGGTCGCGACTTCCTTGCGCGCGGCGACCAGTCGCTCCCTGGCGCGCGTAAATTCGGCATAGGCGACCGCGAGTTTCAGCCCGATCGTGATGGGCTCGGCGTGGATGGCGTGGGAGCGGCCGATGGTCGGCGTCATCTTGTGTTCGAAGGCGCGCTTCTTCAGCGCCGCCAGCACCTTGTCGATGTCGGCGATCAGCATGTCCGCGGCGCGGGTGAGCTGGACGTTGAAGCAGGTGTCGAGCACGTCGGACGAGGTCATGCCCTGGTGCACGAAGCGCGAATCGGGACCGACGAATTCGGCGAGGTGGGTGAGGAAGGCGATGACGTCATGCTTGACCTCGCGTTCGATCTCGTCGATCCGCGCGACGTCGAACTGGGCGTCCTTGCCCCTGGCCCAGATGGTTTTGGCGGCCTCTTTCGGGATCACGCCGAGTTCGGCCTGGGCATCCGACGCATGCGCCTCGATCTCGAACCAGATCTTGAAACGGGTCAGCGGTTCCCAGATGGCGGCCATTTCCGGGCGGGTATAGCGGGGGATCATCGGGGACTCCGGACCAGCAAAGCGGGGGATCTGTCGAACCCCGGCCGATTGTTTTTTACGCCGCGCTTTAGCAGAGCCGCCCGGGCGAGACAAACTCCGCCGCGCTTGGGCGCGAGGCCTTTCCTGCGAACCATCCGGGAGGCAGCCCGGCATCACATCACGAAATATTGACTGACAGATATTGTAATCTGTCAGTGAGATAGTCTATATCCACTCCGACGCCGCTGATTGGCGTCACCTTGGCCCCCGGCCGATCGACCGCGGGCCCGGACTTGCAGAGGACTTCGCCATGACGATCGAGATCTTTCAATTGACCCAACAAATCACACGATGGCTCAATGCCCAGGTTGCCCGCCACCTCGAAGCGCAGGCCACACGGTTAGCCCGTTAAAGCGGGGGGCGGCGTTCGCCGCCCACCCACAACGACTGAAGCAGGCGGTGCGCGCATGAACGAGAATGTAGTTCTGACCTCCGAGCGGATCCTCGAAGTCACCGAGGAGGTGCTGCGCCGTTTCGGGCTGGCGAAGGCCACCGTGGTGGATGTCGCCCGCGCCCTCGATGTCAGCCATGGCAGCGTCTACCGGCATTTTCCCAGCAAGGATTCGCTGCGCCAGGCCGTCGCCAAACGCTGGCTCGACCGCTTCAATGCGCCGTTGCAGAAGATCGTGGAAGGGCCGGGGCCGGCGCCCGCCCGTCTGGAGCGCTGGCTGCGCACGCTGTTTGCCAACAAGCACAAGAAATTGTCCGAAGACCCCGAAATGTTCGCGACCTATCTGGCGCTGGCGCAGGAAGCCTGTCAGGCCGTGAGTTCGCACAAGGAATGCCTGTGCGACCAGGTCGAGAATATCCTGTCCGACGGCGTGAAAGAGGGCACGTTCGAGATCGCCGACGTCAAGGCGACCTCGCGCGCGGTGTTCGACGCCACCATCCGCTTCCACCATCCCGCCCATGCCGAGGAATGGAGCGACCCGGCCTTCGCCGCGCGGATCGACGCCGTGCTGGCGCTGCTGCTGCGGGGACTGGAAGCGCCGCGCAAGCGCTGATCCTCCCGGACGCAATTGTCCCCCCGCGCCACGCAATTGCGTGCGAATGCCGAGATATTCCCCTGTGCTTCGGCGCGATTGCCAGCGCACGTCGCCCCGTTGTTTGATATCTATCAAATTCAACGCGATTTCCGCTTCTAATGATTCATGCTTCGATACGCATCGACTGGTGATGCTCTTCCTCCCCTCCCTCCCCACCGCTTCGCGGGAGGAGGGGAGAAGAAAGCGCACCAGCGAGCCTGATTGCAGACGCGGAGGAAATCGTGCTGCTGGCTGTCTTTACCGATATCCATGCCAACCGGGAGGCGTTTTCCGCGTGCCTCGAGGTTGCGCGGGCGCATGGCGCGCAGCGATTCGTCTTCCTCGGCGATTATGTCGGCTATGGCGCCGATCCGGAATGGACGGTCGAGACGGTGATGGGCCTCGTCAACAGCGGCGCCATGGCGGTGCGTGGCAACCACGACAATGCCGTCAGCACATCATCCGAAAGCATGAATGCCGAAGCCCAGGCCGCGATCGAATGGACCCGCGGGCGGCTGAGCGCGGCGCAGCGGCGTTTTCTCAGCGAACTGCCGATGACGCTGCAGGAGGACGATCGCCTCTATGTGCATTCCGAAGCCAGCTCTCCCGAGCGATGGCGCTACGTCCAGAGCACGGCCGACGCCGCGCGCAGCATTGTGGCGAGCGATGCCCGGATCACCTTGTGCGGGCATATCCATCTGCCGTCGCTCTATTCGATGTCCGCGGCCGCGAAGATGACGAGCTTCGTCCCGGCGCCGGGAGTGCCGGTGCCGTTGCTTGGGGGTCGGCGCTGGCTTGCCGTTCTCGGCTCGGTCGGGCAGCCGCGTGATCGCAATCCGGCGGCCTCGTTCGCGATGTTCGACACCGAGACCCGGGAGATCACCTATTGCCGCGTGCCCTACGATGTCGAGTCGGCGGCGCAGCGGATTCGCGACAACGGCCTGCCGCCCTGGCTGGCCGACCGTCTCGTGGTCGGAAGGTAGCGATGGTCAAGACACTGGTTGAGCCGGGCGCCGTCATCGACGGCTTCACCATCGGGGAGTGCGTCCATCGTGGCGGCATGGCGACGCTGTGGAGCGTGACCTGGCCCGACAGCGACACCCCGATGCTGATGAAGGTACCCCGGATATCCGAGGGCGAGGATCCCGCCGCCATCGTCGGCTTCGAGATGGAGCAGATGATCATGCCGCGGCTGTCGGGACCGCACGTGCCGGCCTGCTTCGGCGCAGGCGATTTCGCACGGCAGCCCTATGTCGTGATGGAGCAGATTCCGGGCGAGACGCTGTACAAGCGTGTCCACGAGTTGCCGATTTCCTGGGAGGAGGCGAGGGCGCTCGCCGGCAAGATAGCCACCGCGCTGGCCGACGTGCACAGGCAGAACGTCATCCACCACGACATCAAGCCGAGCAGCATCATGTTTCGTCCCTCCGGCGAGGCCGTGCTGATCGATTTCGGATTGTCGCATCACAACCAGCTGCCGGATCTGCTGCAGGAAGAATTCCGGCTGCCCTACGGCACCGCGCCGTACATGGCGCCCGAGCGCCTGCTCGGCGTGCGCGACGATCCGCGCAGCGACCTGTTTTCGCTCGGCGTGCTGCTGTACTTCTTCACGACAGGGGTGCGGCCGTTCGGCGAGAGCGAGACCCTGCGCGGCATGCGGCGGCGGTTGTGGCGCGATCCGCATCCGCCGCTCAAACTGAAGCCGGACTACCCGCCCTGGCTGCAGGAAGTGGTGCTGCGCTGCCTGGAGATCGAGCCGGTTTGGCGCTACCCCACCGCGTCGCAACTGGCCTTCGAACTGGCGCATCCCGACCAGGTCAAGCTGACCGCGCGATCGGAGCGCCGGGAACGCGATCCTCTCCGCACGGTGCTGCGCCGCCGTTTCAACCGCGAACTGACGCAGCCAAGGCCGAAAGCGGACCTCGCCGTGCAATTGGCATCGTGTCCGATCGTGGCGGTGGCGCTCGATACCGCGGAGGGGGCGGACGAGCTGAACGAGGCGCTGCGCGTCACCGCCGGGCGAATCCTGGCGACACTGCCCTCCGCACGGCTGGCGTGCCTCAACGTGCTGAAGCTCAGCCGCGTCAGCATCGACAAAACGCTCGACGAGCAGGGCAACAACAAGCACATCGACCGGATGGTGAGCTTGCGGCATTGGGCCTCGCCGCTGAAGCTCGACGATAACCGGCTCACGGTCCATGTGCTGGAAGCGATGGACCCCGCGGCGGCCATCCTGGAGTTTGCCGCCGTCAATCACGTCGATCACGTTATCATCGGCGCGCGGCAAAATTCGCTGGCGCGCACGCTGCTCGGCAGCGTCTCCGCCAAGGTGGCGGCGGAGGCGGCCTGCAGCGTGACCGTGGTGCGGCCGCCGCGGCTGGCGGCGGTGCCGGAGCTGGCGGGGACAGGTAAAGGGCCCGACGAGCGGAGCGACTAAGGCATTTTCCAATGCTTCACTTTCGAGAG
>CALROE020000295.1:0-5270 GCA_943369715.1 Bradyrhizobium ivorense | reverse complement strand
CCAAAGTCGAGCTGGTCTCGATCGCGACGCCGGAGACCAGCAAGGACGAACTTGAGCGCATGCTGGCTTGCGCCGAGGAAGTGCTGCGGCGGCTCGATCTGCATTACCGCGTGATGACGCTGTGTGCCGGCGACATGGGTTTTTCGGCGCAGAAGACTTACGACATCGAGGTCTGGATGCCGGGCCAGGGCGAGGGCGGCGCTTACAGGGAGATCTCGAGCTGCTCGCTGTGCGGCGATTTTCAGGCGAGGCGGATGGATGCGCGCTATCGCGGCCCCGACGGCAAGCCGCGCTTCGTGCACACGCTGAACGGCTCCGGCACCGCGGTCGGCCGCGCGCTGATCGCTGTCATGGAAACCTACCAGCAGGAAGACGGTTCGATCGCCGTGCCCGAGGTGCTGCAGCCCTATATGGGCGGGGTGAAGGTCGTCGCCCGCGAGCAGTAGGCCTTGCACGAATATCGCGCACAATCCGTGCGGCTGGTGTTGCCTGCGCGGCGGCGCCCGGTATCCTCGCGAGAGGGCAGTCCCGAGGGAAGCGAACACCGGCCATGGCCTTGCACCGCGACATCTACTGGGTCGGCCGGCAATGGGCCGTCACCGGCTACGGGATGCAGGCGGTCGATCAAAGGCTGAAGGGCCGGTTCGACATCGAGGCATCCAGGCTGTGGGAAGATGGCCTGTCGGAAGGCCTGAATGCCGGAGGATGGCTCAACGGCGAGGATTTCGCCAAGGCGCTCTCGGTGGCGCGGGCGCGATATCCGCAACCGCTTCAGGAAATCGCCGGGCTATCGCAGGACAGCACCACGGGCTCGAATGATGACACTCCGATAGAGCCGCCGAAACCGATGGGTCCACGATTTGCCATGCGGATCGAGCGCTGGCCGGCCAAATTCCTGCGTCCCTGGCGCGCGCGCGTTCGGCAATAGCGGCCCCGCAACTGCCGCATTCCGGCAAATAGCTGGCACTGGAACCGCAGCATAGCGGGCGGCCGTCCTATCCATTCACCCTCGAATTCACAATGTTCTTCGAAGTGAGCGGTTTTGACCACGGCCCGAGTCGCGTGAAGCGCCATTCTCAGCCATCGCCGCCTCCGCCCGGGTGCACCATGCCAGAATACCAGCCGGTCTCGTCAGCCCATATTTCCGCGATCGAGCGACCGCGCTGCCCGAATTGCCGGCAGAACCGGATGCTGCTGTCGAAGCTCGAGCAGGGGCCCGCCGGTTTCGATTTTCGAAGCTTCGAGTGCCAGAAGTGCGGTCGCCTGGAGACAACGGTTGTAGTGAAGGATCCCATGACCTCTGACGCATTGGGCTGGCTTGCCGGCGAACTCAGGCCTCCAAAGTGATATGTCCCGCGTTGAGGATATGTCGGTTCCCCGGCACTGATCGCCCAGACAATCCCGGCTGCCTTCGCCACGGAGCCAGTTCTGCCTGGGAATGACTTCCCTTATCGCTTTTTTGTCGATATCCGGATCGGCTTACCATTCCCGGTTGCGATTTAAGTCGCCTGACCAACACAACAAGATTAGGATTGGGAATCATCGCGCGACCTTGGGCTTCCGTCGGTGACTGAAAGTGTTGCGCTACCGCTTGGCAGACCAGCACCATGCTCACTGCACCAGAAATTCGTGCTTCCCAGGGCGACTTCGATCCGAAGGCTTTTCTTGGCCGGCCCGGGCCGGGGCGGGCGACCGAACGATACGCGAAAAATCAGAAGATCTTCAGCCAGGGCGACGTCGCGGAGTCGGTTTTTTTCATTCACAGGGGCAAGGTCAAGGTCACGGTGTTGTCCGAGCACGGCAAGGAGGCCGTGGTCGGGCTTTTCTCTGAGGCGCAGTTCTTCGGCGAGGCAGGTCTCGAGGGGGCGGCCATGCGCACTACGACCAGCCATGCCATGGAAGATTGTCTGATCACGTCGATCACCAAGCAGGCCATGCTCGCGGCGCTCGCTGCGGAGCCGAAGTTTGCGACCTTCTTCATCGCCCGTCTGCTGTCCCGGAACAGCCGGATCGAAGACGACTTGATCGACCAGCTGTTCAATTCCAGCGAAAGGCGGCTGGCGCGCTTGCTGCTGCTGCTGGCCAATTTTGGCGAGGATGGCGGCGCACGGCCGATCGCGATCGACCTCAGTCAGGAGACCCTGGCGGAAATGATCGGCACCACCCGGTCCCGCGTCAGCTTCTTCATGAATCAGTTCAGGAAAAAGGGATACATCGACTACAACGGCAAGATCGAGGTTCATCGCTCGCTGCTGGACGCGGTGCTGCGCGATAAGCCGCAAATCAGGGAGGACGAATAGCGCGCGACGCTGTCGGTCGAGATATCAGCCTGTCACCGGTTTGCCTCGGCGGCGATAGCCGGATAAGAGGGCATCTAGACGGCGATGCAATCGATCGAAAAAGGCGTTCAGGCGGATGCGAATTCTCTGCACCAATGATGATGGCATCCATGCCCCCGGCCTCAAGATCGTCGAGCAAATCGCCCGTGCGCTGTCCGAAGACGTCTGGGTGGTGGCGCCAGAACTCGATCAGTCCGGCGTGTCGCATTCGCTGTCGCTGAACGACCCGTTGCGGCTGCGCGAAGTCGGCCCGCGGCACTTCGCGGTGCGGGGCACGCCGACCGATTGCGTGATCATGGGAGCGCGCCACATCCTGTTGCCGACCCTGCCGGATCTCGTGCTGTCGGGCGTCAACAAGGGCCGCAACGTCGCCGAGGATGTCGTTTATTCCGGCACCATCGCGGGCGCTCTGGAAGGCACGATCCTCGGGCTCCCGTCATTCGCGCTGAGCCAGGAATTCAGCCTGGAGACGCGCGACAAGCCGCTGTGGGAAACCGCGCTGAAATTCGGCCCGCAAATCCTGCGCAAGGTGATCGACGCCGGCGTGCCCAAAAACACCGTGATCAACGTCAATTTTCCGGCCTGTGCGCCCGAGGAGGTCAGGGGCGTACGCGTGACCCGGCAGGGCAAGCGCAATCTCGGTTTTCTCAAGGTCGACAAGCGCCACGATGGCCGCGGCAATCCTTACTTCTGGATCGGCTTCGAACGCGCGGCCATGATGGATACGCCGGCCGAAGGCACCGATCTCGCCGCATTGGCCGCGCGCTATGTCTCGGTGACGCCGCTGCGGCTCGACCGCACCGACGAAGCATTTTCGGAAGCGCTGACGGCGACGCTGAAGTGACGCGAAGCGTCATCCCCGCGAAGGCGGGAGTACGCTGCGGCTTCACGGTTCCATGGCTGGCGGCTCTGGAATACCGGGCGGATTCGTCCGGTCAAGCCGGGCGATGACCGCTTTGTGTTGTTCAGGCGAGCGCCCTAAACCGTCGCGCTTTTCAGCGCGGCATCGATCATCTTGGCCAGGGTTTCGAGCTGGAAGGGCTTTTGCAGCGCCGGGCGGTCGCGATATTCTTCAGGGAGTCCCGAGGAGCCGTAGCCGGTCGCGAAGATGAACGGGCGGTTGCGCGCCTTGATCAGTTCGGCAACCGGCGAAATCACCTTGCCGTTGACGTTGACGTCGAGAATAGCGAGGTCGAAATGAACGGACTGCGCCAGCCTTATCGCCTCGTTGATCTCGCCGGCCTCGGCCGCGACGGTGTAGCCCAGCTCCTCCAGCATGTCGGCGACCATCATCCTGATCATGACCTCGTCCTCGACGAGAAACACTGAACCCCGCGGCAGCCGCGTCGCAGTCATGATGATGTCCTTGCCCGTCCTACGGTAAAAGATCGCAAATAACGCTGTCGGGTGCAATATCAACGTGTTCAACACGCCGCCCGCGTCATGGCGGGCCAAGTTGCGGACCGGGCAGGTTGATTGCCCGTCACCCAACGCCAACGTATCACGCTGAGTTCCTTCGGGGGAACTTGGAATCGCAGAGAAACTCGCGTTCTATATTGCGTCGAACTGTCTGGCCGGGCGCGCTAGGGTGCCACGGCAGAGTCTTGCGAGACCGAAATGCCCGCCGTTCAGAATCCGCCGGAAAAGATGATGTTTCAGCTCACCCTGCGGCGGCGCGGGATCAGCGATCAGGCGGTGCTGCGCGCCATGGAGGCGATTCCGCGCGACGTCTTCGTGGAGCCGGCCGACCGCGCCGACGCCTGGCGCGACAGCGCCCTCGGTATCGCCTGCGGCCAGACCATCAGCCAGCCTTTCGTGGTGGCTTACATGACCGAGCAATTGCAGCTGCAGAAGCATCATCGCGTGCTGGAGATCGGCACCGGCTCTGGATATCAGGCTGCCATCCTGTCGCGGCTCTGCGGCCATGTCCTGTCGATCGAGCGCTACCGGACCCTCGCCGACAGCGGTCGGGCGCGGCTGGAGAAGCTCGGATGCGACAATGTCGAGGTCATGCTGGGGGACGGCTTCGATATCCCTGTTGGCGCCGGCAATTTCGACCGCATCATGGTGACGGCGGCAATGGAACAGGTCCCCGAGGCGTTAACGCAGCGGCTGGAGCCCGGCGGCATCCTCATTGCCCCGGTTGGACCGCATCAGGGCACCCAGACCCTGATCCGCCTGACCAGGACGGAGGCTGGCTTCGAGCGCAAGACGCTGGTGGACGTGCGGTTCGTGCCGGCGCTGCCCGGGATTGCCCGCGAGCTCTAAAACCCCGGATTGGCTGTTCCGCCAATGTCTTATTCTCAGGTTAAGCGGTTGTTTACTGGGGAGGTGTTTACTCAAATCAGTAATTTGTTGCGTACGAGTGAGTAACCATGTCCCGTGTCGTCGAGTTGCTTTACTCGCGTCGCGTTCCGCACGTCGCGGCGCTGGCGCTGATGTCATTTGGGTTTGCCGGCTGCAGCGCCGACATGCAGACGCGGCTGTCGCAAAACAATCTCTCCAATCCGTTCGCGTCACAACCGGATACCACCAGCTCGGTGCGGACGCCTGCGGTCGAGCGCCGCGAGCTGCCGCAATATTCCCGCCCGCAAGCGCAATACCAGCCGCAGTATCAGTCACAGCCGCTACCTCCGCCGATCTCGGCACCGCAATCCTATCCGACCGCGCATTCCGGCGTGTCCGGGGGAGGGCGCGGCTTGTCCTCTTATGCGCCGCCGACGCATCAGCCGCTGGAGACCACGGCCACCGTCGCCCCGCGCTCGGTCGCGGCCGTCCGCGCGCCGGCTCAGGGATCGGCCCAGGCCGGCACCACGATCATCGTCGGCACCAGCGACACGCTCGAAACGTTGTCGCGCCGCTACAACGTTTCCTCCGCCGCGATCCTGCAGGCCAATGGCTATAAGGGACCGCGCGCGCTGTCGCCCGGCC
>CALROE020000294.1:0-5271 GCA_943369715.1 Bradyrhizobium ivorense | reverse complement strand
CAAGCTGCTGCAGCTGTCGAATCTCGACCTTTCGGCCTTCGTGGAAGAGGAACTGGAGCGCAATCCGCTGCTGGAGCGCGCCAGCGAGGGCACCGAGCCGCCGGTGGCGGGCGAACCGGTAGCCGAGGGCGGCGAATATTCCGGTCATGAGGAGCAGGGCTCCGCCTACGGCGACGAGGGCGGCGGCGAGCGTTCCGACATGGCCGGCGGGGCCGCCGGCGAGGGTTTCGAGCCGCCGCAGGAAGACTGGATGAACCGCGATCTCGGCAGCCGCTCCGAGATCGAGCAGACCCTCGATACCCCGCTCGACAACGTGTTCACCGAGGAGCCGGCCGAGGCCGCCGCGCGCACCGCGCAGGACGCGGCGCCGACCGCGTATACCGAATGGGGCGGCGGCGCCTCCAACGACGACAGCTACAATCTCGAAGCCTTCGTCGCCGCCGAGGAGACGCTCGGCAGCCATCTCGCCGAACAGCTGGCGGTGGCCTTCGCCGCGCCGGCGCAGCGCATGATCGGGCAATATCTGATCGATCTGGTCGACGAAGCCGGTTATCTGCCGCCGGATCTGGGGCAGGCCGCCGAACGGCTGGGGGCGTCGCAGGGGGACGTCGAGGCGGTGCTCGCGGTGCTGCAGAAATTCGATCCGCCCGGCGTTTGCGCCCGTTCCCTCAGCGAATGCCTGGCGATCCAGCTGCGCGAGCTCAACCGTTACGACCCCGCAATGCGGGCGCTGGTCGAGCATCTCGACCTGCTGGCCAAACGCGATATCGCGAGCTTGCGAAAACTGTGCGGCGTCGATGATGAGGATATCACCGACATGATCGGTGAAATTCGCCGGCTGAACCCGAAGCCCGGCCTGAAATTCGGCTCGGCCCGGACCCAGACCATGGTGCCGGATGTCTATGTGCGGCCGGGCCCCGATGGCGGCTGGCATGTCGAACTCAACAGCGACACGTTGCCGCGCGTGCTGGTCAACCAGATCTATTACACCGAGCTGTCGAAGAACATCCGCAAGGACGGCGACAAGTCGTATTTCTCCGATTGCCTGCAGAACGCCACCTGGCTGGTGCGCGCGCTCGACCAGCGCGCCCGCACCATCCTGAAGGTCGCGACCGAGATCGTGCGCCAGCAGGACGGCTTCTTCACCCACGGCGTCGCGCATCTGCGGCCGCTCAATCTGAAGGCGGTGGCGGACGCGATCCAGATGCATGAATCGACGGTGTCGCGGGTCACCGCCAACAAATACATGGCGACCAATCGCGGCAGTTTCGAATTGAAGTATTTCTTCACCGCCTCGATCGCGTCGGCCGACGGCGGCGACGCCCATTCGGCCGAGGCGGTCCGGCATCACATCAAGCAGCTGATCGACGCGGAGGACCCGGCCGTGATCCTGTCCGACGATACCATCGTGGAACGATTGCGCGTCTCCGGCATTGATATCGCCCGTCGCACGGTTGCGAAGTACCGCGAGGCGATGCGAATCCCTTCCTCGGTGCAACGCCGCCGCGACAAGCAGAGCATGCTCGGTAATGCCCTTTCGGCGCCCGCCGCATCCACCGACAGGTCCCGGGACACCGCCCCGGCCTGATTGCGTCCCCGCCAAATCGGGATAGTGTCGGTTCCGTCCAGACCAATCGAGGCATCAAATGACTCTCCGGATCTCGGGAAAAAGCATCAACGTCGGCGACGCCCTGCGCGGGCGCGTCAGCGAGCGCACCGATGAAGTCCTGCGCAAGTACTTCGACGGCAACTATTCCGGCCACATCACGCTGAGCAAGGACGGTTTCGGTTTCCGCACCGACTGCTCGCTGCATCTGGATTCGGGAATCACGCTCGAAGCCGATTCCAATGCCGCCGACGCCTATGCCAGCGCCGACCAGGCGCTGCTGATGATCGAAAAGCGCCTGCGCCGCTACAAGAGCCGGCTCAAGGATCGCTCGGCGCGAAAGTCGCACGCCGAAGCCGTGGCGATGGCTGAGCTGACCGCACCGACCTTCAACGTCCCGAGTTATGTGATCGAGGCGCCGGCTGGCGACGACGAGCACGACGAGACCGGCTACAGCCCGGTCATCATCGCGGAGGCGACCACGTCGCTGAAGCGGTTTTCGGTCAGCGAGGCGGTGATGGAACTGGACCTGACCGGCGCCGCCTGCCTGGTTTTCCAGCATGGCTCCAGCGGGCGGGTGAACATCATTTACCGCCGGCCGGACGGCAATGTCGGCTGGATCGATCCCCCGGTGCTCCCGTCAGGCGGATAGCCGGGAAACCGGCGGGAAACCGGCCAAAAACCGGCATTGACGACCACAGGGAGGCTCCCTATAGGGAGCCTCCCTGTGGTCCCCCGCTGCTCTCAAGGGGAGCAGGAAACTTCAAGGATACCCGGGACAACTCCTCCGGGTGTTGGCACCGGTCCTGCGTTGGAGTAGGAGAAGGCCCGTAGGAGCCCTGATGGGCAGCCGGGTGTAGGCCTGCTACCGCGATCCAAGTTCTTGACGTCGCCCCTCTGAACCCTATTTCGCAACCTGACGGCTTTAATTCACCTCGGAACGTTCCATGATGATTACCGATCTGGTCGCACCCGAGGCGATCCTCCCGGCGTTGAAGGTCAACAGCAAGAAGCAGGCGCTGCAGGAACTGGCGGCGCGGGCGGCCAGCCTGACCGGGCAGAACGAACGCGCGGTGTTCGAGGTTCTGCTGCAGCGGGAAAAGCTTGGCACCACCGCCGTCGGCTATGGCGTCGCCATCCCCCACGGAAAATTGCCAAAACTGGAAAGGCTGTTCGGCCTGTTCGCCCGTCTCGAACGTCCGATCGACTTCGAATCGATGGACGGCCAGCCGGTCGATCTGATTTTCCTGCTGCTGGCGCCGGAAGGCGCCGGCGCCGATCACCTCAAGGCGCTGGCGCGCATCGCCCGGCTGCTGCGCGACCAGGACGTCGCCAAGAAGCTGCGCGCCTCGCGCGATGCGCAAGCGATCTATTCGGTGCTGGCACTGCCGCCGGCGAGCGCGGCGTAGTCGTCCGTTTCCCGGTCTGGTTCTCGCGCGCCGCATCTTCCCGCTCCGTTGATCTCATCAACACAATCCGCGCGGATCGCTTTCATGACTAGCGCGACGTAAACCAGAAGGGTGACAAGGCGAGTCACATCCTGCCAGACGCGTCGCGCATCGGTCGGGAAGTCCCAATCATTTTCAGACGTTGCTTTCGTTTTGAGGTTTCGCGGTATCCTGCGTCTTTCCGCAGCAAGCATCCGTAATTCTACCGAGCCAGGGCGAGGGCAGTCCCGTCGGCCATTAACGGTATGCATGGTCGTCCACAGCTATTCTTGACCGCGATTGAAACGTCTTGCGGTCAACATGTCAGCTTCACGAATGCAGAATGCATGTATCGTCGCCGTCGCAGGCCTTGCGCTGTGGCTGGCCAATGGCGTGAGCGTGCGGGCCGAATTGCTGAGCACTGGAGGCACCGGCGCGGCGCTGGAGACGCTGCGGCGTCTCGGCACGGCTTTCACGACCATCGAACCGGGTACAAGGATCGAGGTCATCGAAGGACTCGGCAGTTCCGGAGGGATCGCCGCGGTTGCCGCCGGCGCCATCGATTTTTCAGTTTCGGGCCGCCCACTCGGCCCCTCCGATGATCCATCGTTGAAAGCCTCGCTCATCGCACGCACGCCCTTGGGCCTCGCCAGTTCGCATCGGAATCCCGGAGATATCAGGAGTGTCGACATCGCCGATCTGTTTGGGTCCGCGACCTCGGTGTGGGCCGACGGCAAGCCGGTGCGTCCCATTCTGCGGCCAAAGACTGATAGCGATTCTCTTCTGCTATCAGGCTACTTCCCGAATTTGACCACCGTCATGGAGATGGTGCGGCAACGTGCCGAAATCCCGGTGGGGGCCACAGACCAGGACAACGCCAGGCTCGCCGAGGGGGTCGCCGGTTCGCTGGCCGTCATGACGCTGGCGCAATGGCACACCGAAAACCTCCGGCTTCGTTTTCTGACGATCGATGGTGTCGCACCGACGCTGGAAGATTTCGAAAGCGGCAAATATCCCTACGGCAAGGATTTTCATCTGATCCTTTCATCCCGGGCAACGCCCGCGCTCGATCGCTTCGTTGCGTTCGTTCGCTCGCCGGAGGGGATCGCGGTCCTGCGCGCGAGTGGTAGCCTGCCGGTACGCCGATGACCCAAATTTTGCAGCGAAGGTTGACCGACGACCGATTGCTCTTGCACAGGATGGTGCAATCGAGCGCCATGATCGTCGCGTTGCTTGTCGCGCTGGTGCTGCCGCTCGGGTACGCGCTGATCGCCTATCAACACGAGATGGCCAACGCCGAAATGAATGCGCAGCGCAGTGCGAAGCGGGTGGCGGGGTTCATTTACCAGCATCCGAGCCTATGGGAATTCAACACCGAGCGCCTGTCGGAGATCATTGGATCGCACCGCAACGACATCACGCAAGATGTGCAGCAGCGGATCGTGAAAACGGGCGGCAAGGTCGTGGCCAAGCGTGGCACGACGTCCGCACGCTTTACCATGGTTCAGAGCGTACCGGTCGTGGTCGGAGGCGTTCCACTGGCGCAACTCGAGTTCGAAGCTCCGCTCGATCCATTGCTGATGCGGATCGTGTTCGGCATATTCATAGGCTGTTGCCTCGGGCTACTGGCCTACTTCGCCTTTCGCCGCTTGCCGCTTTACGCGCTGGATAGCGCGCTGGGCGATATCGAGCGGCTTCAAGCCCGCATGGTCGCAAAGAACGAAGAGCTGACCGCGCAGAACCACAAGCTGATCGAGCAGGAAGAAGCGCTCCAACAGCGCTCCAACCAGCTTGCCAGCGCCCAGCGCCTGGGCAAGATCGGTGACTGGAGCTATCGGCTCGGGGATACGGAGCTATGGTGGTCGCCCGAGATCTTCCGGCTTCTCCGCTACGACCCGGCAAGCTTTCACGCCAGCCGTGACGCCGTGATGGCGACCTATGTGGGAGACGGTGCGCGCCGCGTGATGGAGTCGCAGTCGGATGTGATGCGCACCGGGACGGCCAAGGGCATCGACGTCAAGGTGAGGTGCGGCGACGGCTCGGTTTGCGACGTCGTGGTTACGAGCCAGGCGATGACCAATGATGAAGGTCATGCCACCGGATTCTTTGGCACCATCCAGGACATTTCCGAGCGAAAGGCTGCCGAGCAGCAACTTGAGAAGCTCGCCTATTACGATCCGCTCACGGGTCTGGCGAACCGGGCCCTGTTCCGACGCGAGATCAACGATTCGCTCACCC
>CALROE020000293.1:0-5288 GCA_943369715.1 Bradyrhizobium ivorense | reverse complement strand
CCAGGTGAGGTCCTTCTTGTTCTCCTGCTGGGCGGAGCCATCGCCCTTGAAGCGGGCGGCAGCGTCCACCATGCGCTCGGTCGAATCCGGCCGGCGGTTGAGGATCACGTCCTCGCAGAGCTCGCGCAGTTCCGGATCGATATCGTCATAGACCGGCAGCGCACCGGCATTGACGATGCCCATGTCCATGCCGGCCTTGATGGCGTGATACAGGAACACCGAATGCATGGCCTCGCGCACCGGCTCGTTGCCGCGGAACGAGAACGACAGGTTGGAGACGCCGCCGGAGATATGCGCATGCGGCAGGTTCTGGCGGATCCAGCGCGTCGCCTCGATGAAATCGACGCCGTAATTATTGTGCTCTTCCAGCCCGGTCGCGATCGCAAAGATGTTGGGATCGAAGATGATGTCTTCCGGCGGGAAGTCGAGCTGCCCGACCAGGATGTCGTAGGCGCGCTTGCAGATCTCGGTCTTGCGCGCAAACGTGTCGGCCTGGCCGACCTCGTCGAACGCCATCACCACCACGGCGGCGCCATGGCGCCGCGCGATCCTGGCCTCGTGGATGAATTTTGCCTCGCCCTCCTTCATCGAAATCGAGTTCACCACCGGCTTGCCCTGCACGCATTTCAGGCCGGCTTCGATCACGGTGAATTTCGAGGAATCGACCATCACCGGGACGCGGGCGATATCGGGCTCGGCGGCGACGAGGTTGAGGAACGTCACCATCGCGGCTTCGGAATCCAGCAGGCCTTCATCCATGTTGACGTCGATGATCTGGGCGCCGTTCTCGACCTGGTCGCGCGCCACCGCGAGCGCGGCGGTATAGTCGCCTGATGTGATCAGCTTGCGGAATTTGGCGGAGCCGGTGACGTTGGTGCGCTCGCCGACATTGACGAAGGGGATCGCCGGCGTCAGTTCGAACGGCTCGAGGCCCGAGAGCCGCAAGCGGGGTTCGATCACTGGAATCGCGCGCGGCTGGTGCGGCGCCACGGCGGCGGCGATCGCGGCGATATGGTCCGGCGTGGTGCCGCAGCAGCCGCCGACGATGTTGACGAGGCCGGAAGCGGCGAATTCGCCGATCAGCCCGGCCATGAATTCCGGGCTCTCGTCGTATTGGCCGAATTCATTGGGCAAGCCGGCATTCGGATAGGCGCACACCAGCGTGTCGGCGACGCGGCCGATGTCGGCGATATGGGCGCGCAGATCCTCGGCGCCGAGCGCGCAGTTGAAGCCGATGGTGATGGGGCGGGCGTGCCGCACCGAATTCCAGAACGCCTCCGGCAACTGGCCGGACAGCAGCCGGCCGGATTTGTCGGTAATGGTGCCCGAGATCATCACGGGCACGTCGATCCCGCGCGCCTCGGCGATTTCGGCGATAGCATACAGCGCCGCCTTGGCGTTCAGCGTGTCGAAGATGGTCTCGACCAGCAGCAAATCGGCGCCGCCGTCGAGCAGGCCGTTGATCTGTTCGCCATAGGCGATGCGCAGATCGTCGAAGGTCACGGCGCGGTAGCCGGGGCTGGACACGTCGGGCGAGATCGAGGCGGTGCGGTTGGTGGGCCCGATGGCGCCGGCGACGAAGCGGGGCTTGCCGTCCTCGGCGGTGACGCGGGTCGCGGCGTTGCGCGCCAGCCGCGCGCCCTCCAGGTTCATCTCGTAGGCGATGCTCGAAAGATCGTAATCGGCCTGCGCGATCGAGGTCGAGGAAAACGTGTTGGTGGCGACGATGTCGGCGCCGGCGCGCAGGTATTCGGCGTGGATGTCTTCGATCGCTTTGGGCTGGGTCAGGATCAGCAGATCGTTGTTACCCCTGACGTCGCGGTGGAAGTCCGCAAAGCGCGCGCCGCGAAACGCGGCCTCGTCATATTCGAGGCCCTGGATCATCGTGCCCATGGCGCCGTCGAGCACCAGGATGCGCTCGCGGGCCGCCGCGAGCAACGCGGTTCGCTTTTCGGAAACAAGAGAGGTCATCGATCAAGCGGCTTTCTGGGCGCCCTGCGGGCGAATACCGAGCAAATGGCTGATGGCGAACACGAGGTCCGCGCGGTTCATGGTGTAGAAGTGAAAGGTGTCGACGCCCTGCTTGGCCAGCTTCTGCACCTGGCCGGCCGCGACCGTGGCGGCCACGAGCTTGCGGGTTTCGGCGTCGTCCTCGAGGCCCTCGAATTTTTCCGCCAACCAGTCCGGCACCGAGGTGCCGGCGCGGGTGACGAAGGCTCTCGCCTGTTTGAAATTGTGCATCGGCATGATGCCGGGCACGATCGGAATGGTGATGCCGCGCGCGCGGACGCGGTCGAGGTAGCGCAGGTACAGGTCGTTATCGAAGAACACCTGGGTGATGGCGCGGGTGGCGCCGGCATCGACCTTGGCTTTGAGCGTATCGATGTCGGCCTCGATGGTCGGGCTCTCCGGATGTTTTTCGGGATAGGCGGAAACCGAGATCTCGATGTCGGGATAGCGCTTCTTGATGCCTTCGATCAGGTCGGGCGAGCTCTGATAGCCCTCCGGATGCGCATGGTAGGTGGTCCCGATGCCGGTGGTCGGATCGCCGCGCAGCGCCACGATGTGGCGGACGCCGATCTCGTGATAGCGCGCCACCACGTCGTCGATCTCGCTTTTCGGCGCGCCGACGCAGGTCAGATGCGCGGCCGGGACCAGGCTGGTCTCTTTCAGGATGCGCGCGATGGTCGAATGGGTGCGCTCCCGGGTCGATCCTCCGGCGCCATAGGTCACCGAGACGAAATTCGGCGTCAGCGGCGCCAGCCGGTTGATCGTCTCCCACAGGCTCCGCTCCATCTCTTCCGTCTTGGGCGGGAAGAACTCGAAGGAAATTCTGGGCGAATGCAGCGCGCGGTGCCCGTCGGGCGTGGGCGGCGTAACCTCGGTCATGGCAGCAGAAACTCCACTCAAAGCGTCGGGGACAGGCTTAGCTGCGAGAGGCTAAAATAAGCCAAACGAGGTCATTCCAATAGCCCATCGGTTGTGGGAAATTGCCCAATTTCTGCATGCATTTCGAGATTCGTACGTGATTTTTAATGAGGTGGGCTAGTTTGGGCGAAGCCAACATCCCGTTCAAGGTGTCTAGAATAGTCAAATAATATAGCAAAAACAGTGGAATGATTTGAATAATAGGGCCAACCGCGTTAGATTGATCTTTGTGGGCAGAATGTAATTAGATGGATTAATTGTACTTTGTCCCACTTGCCTCATCCGAGCCGACTATCACCGGTCCCCGCTGACGCGCGCCTGATCTGCGCTGCTGGCCCCTTTGTGCACCCGACAATGCACACTAGCTTACCGCCATGATTCCTCTCTCGATCCTCGACCTCTCGGTCGTCACCACGGGCACGAAACCGGCCGCGGCGCTGCGCAACAGCATCGATCTGGCGCGTCATGCCGATGTTACAGGCTATGTCCGCTACTGGCTGGCCGAACATCACAACCTCGCCTCGGTGGCGAGCCCGGCGCCCGATCTGATGATCGGGCAGATCGCGGCGGTGACGAAGCACATCCGGGTCGGCTCCGGCGGCGTGATGCTGCCCAACCATGCGCCGCTGGTGGTGGCCGAGCGCTTCAAGATGCTGGAGGCGCTGTTTCCCGGCCGGATCGATCTCGGCCTCGGCCGCGCGCCAGGCACCGATGGCGCGACCGCCCATGCGCTGCGCAGCCGGCTCGACCTCCGCGACGGCGATGATTTCCTGGAGCGGCTGCAGGAACTGATCCTGTGGGAGACCCGCGGCTTTCCGCCCGGCCATCCCTACAACAATGTGGTGGCGATGCCGGACGACAGCCCGCTGCCGCCGATCTGGCTGCTCGGCTCCAGCGATTATTCGTCGGAACTGGCGGCCCAGGTCGGTATGGGTTTTGCCTTCGCGCATCATTTCGCATCCCATGACGCGGTCGAGGCGATGACGCACTACCACAACCGCTTCACGCCATCCGCTTGGCGCGCCACGCCGCACGGCATCCTCGCCGTGGCGGTGGTATCGGCCGAGACCGACGCGGAGGCCGAGAAACTCGCGTCGTCGATGGATCTCAACCGGCTGCGCCGCGACCGCGGCCAGTATCTGCCACTGCCATCCGTCGAGGAGGCGCTGGCCTATCCCTACACTGACAGTGAACGCGCCTCGATCGCCCGCAACCGCTCGCGGCTGTTCGTCGGCAGCCCGGCGACGGTGATGCAGAAACTGCAGCCGATGATTGCGGCCAGCAAGGCGGATGAACTGATGATCATCACCGCGGTCTACGACCACGACGCGCGCAAGAAATCTTACTCGCTGCTGGCGGATGCGTTCGGGCTGGGGAAGAGGGCGGCGGCGTAGCAGCATCACGCGGTCATTCCGGGGCGCACGAAGTGCGAACCTCAGATGTGCAATTGCACATCGGGGAATCTCGAGATTCCGGGTTCAGCCCTGCGGGCTGCCCCGGAATGACAGCGGTTAATTTACTCCGCCTTCTCGCTGAACGTCGCCCGGAACGGATGGCCGGGATACACGCCCACGATCCTAAACTCGCGCGAGAAGAATTTCAGCTCCTCCAGCGCGAACGCCAGCCCCCTGTCCTCGGGGTGGCCGTCGACATCGGCGTAGAATTGCGTGGCGAAGAAATTGCCGTCGACCATGTAGCTTTCCAGCTTGGTCATGTTGACGCCGTTGGTGGCAAAGCCGCCCATCGCCTTGTAGAGCGCGGCCGGCAGGTTGCGCACCCGGAACACGAAACTGGTGACCAGCGGCCCCGAGCCCTGCCTGGCCCAGGTCGCTTCGCGCGCCAGTACCACGAAGCGGGTGGTGTTGTGGGTTTCGTCCTCGACGTCCTCGGCCAGGATATCGAGGCCGTAGATGTCGGCCGCGAGTTTTGAGGCGATCGAGGCGCAGGACTTGTCGCCGCGTTCGGCGACGATGCGGGCTGACCCTGCGGTATCGCCCGACACGATCGGCCTGATCTTGAGCTTGCGGATGATGTTGCGGCATTGCCCGAGCGCGTGGACATGGCTCTCCACCGTCTTGATGTCGCCAAGTCTGGCGCCGCGCGGCGCCATCAGTTGGTGATGGATCGGCAGGAAATACTCGCCGACGATGAACAGGCCGGATTGCGGCAACAGATGATGGATGTCGGCGACGCGGCCGGCCACCGAGTTCTCGATCGGGATCATGCCGAGGTCGGCCTCCCCCGAGGTGATCGCGGCCAGCGCGTCCTCGAAGGTCGGGCAGGGCACCGGCTCGGCGTCGGGATAGGCTTCGGCGATGGCGATGTGGGAATTGGCTCCCGGCTCGCCCTGGAATGCGATT